>CADAWZ010000007.1 GCA_902791745.1 uncultured bacterium | reverse complement strand
TCTGGAATATATTTATCAAGATTGTATTCTTTCTTTTGCGATCTCTTTTTTATCTTTTCATAAATAACATCATCATCTTCATCGCCTTGATCTTCATCGCCAGCTTTTCTGACTTTTGGTTTAAAATCCCCTGCGAATAAAATCTTATCTTTGTCATCTTTGTCTATTTCTTCTTCTTGATTTGCAAACATTTCAGGCGAAATTGTCAAAACAGAATCTTTTATATCTACATTTCCTGTTAACTTTTTATCTTTGCCTTCCATTTTGAAATTGACATCACAAGACATTTTACCAGCAAAAAGCATTTTACAAATTGCTTGTAATTCATTTCCCTTGAAAGAAATATCCATACCTTTTAATTTTAATTTGTCTAAGTCAATTTTACCACCAAGAGTAAAATCACCATCTCCCACTTTTCCCTTTACATCAGTGAGTGCTATTTCTTGACCATTTATAACTATATCACCATTTAATGATTCAATCGGTGTTTTCAACATATCAGGACGAATTTTTCCATTTGAAAGAGTTGCCGTTCCATCAATAGATAGATCAGGAGCCATTCCAGTTATATCAAAATTAGCATTTATTTTTCCAGTTGAAGGTTCTGCAAGTGGATATAAAATATTAAATACATCTAAATTAGAAGTTTTAAGACTTGCCTGCATAGCCATTGAAGCACTCTGCTTTAAGAAATCTTTTCTATAATATGGGATATCGCCTTTTATAGAAGCATTCAAATTTTCACCATTTAAATTTATATTAGTATTCAAAACATTAGATTTTTCATTTTCATATATGTATATTTCTGGTTTTGAAGTAATTAAACCGATATCATCTTCATTTTTACCAATGAACTCAGTATCAACTTCTTTTCGTTCACTTGTCATTTCACAAGTTAAATCCCCAAGAAGTGTTTTTCCAAGTGTTGCTTCATCTACTTTTAAATCCACATAAACATCAGGATTTCTATAATTTCCATATATTTTAGCAAAAATATCACATTCACCTGAAGGAGCTAAATTTTCAGGAATCTCTATAATCTCTTTCAAAAAAGCAAGATTGATACCTGATGTTTTTAAATAAATACCTTCATCACCTTCACCATCAAGTTCGCCTAACATAGTAAAACTTGCTTTTGGAGATGCTAAATCAATATCTACATTTTTCAATCGAGCATTTACTCTATCTATAACAATTCCCAAAGAATCATAAGGAAGACTTAAGATTTTTCCATTTGTTGCTTTTAAATCAGTATTTATTCTAAATTGTCGAGCCTTTCTCGATTTCATTATCTCCAATTTGCCATTGATTTCACCTGTCATCAAAGGCTTTGCTGGATCGATAAAAGATGATAAAAATGCAAGATCGCCCTTATCTACATTTAAAGATAAATCCATATCTTTAAAAAACTGAAAGAATATATTTCTTCGAGGATTAAATTTTCTAAATGGAAGCCTCAATTCTGCAAAACCTGAAGCAGAATAAGATTCTTCTTTATTTTTTAGTGACAAATTATCAATATTTACCTTGCCACCGTCGTATATAATATTTCCCCCAACTGATTCAAATTTATGACCTTTTAAAGAAATTGGATCTGTAGCAAAACTTGCATTAAATACTGGATTAGTATGAGTACCTGTTATATTTAAGGCTACTTTCATATTGCCTTCTGATTCTTCCGATACAGAAACAAAGTCTTTCAAATATGAAATATCAGCATATTTTATAGAATCAGAATTCAAACTCAAATTAATTTCACCATTTGATTTTATTGTACCGCCTCCGCTTACAATACCTTCTGGAAGTTCAAATATAACATTTTCAACATAGAGAACTCCATTTTTAGTATTGACATCAGCAGTTATTTTATTTATTTTATGACCAGCAGCAACAGCATTGTTGACAACGACATTTCCATTTACAGCAATATTTTTTACAGTTCCTGAAATATGTAAATCACCATCAAATCTACCATTTATTGGAATATCTTTAAAAGAAGATATAGCAAGTATTTTTTCAATATTTCCTCTTGTAGCTTTTATGTCAAAAGATATAGGAGAATCAGCTTTCAACCCTGTATGCCCAATACCTGCAAAATTAGAAGCACCTATAGAAAGATCAAAATGTTTTAAATCCAAAATACTATCATTTAATGCCACAGTAGAAAAAAACGCAAATTTTTCATGTCCTAAAACACCATCAGGTATAAAAAATTGTCCTAAAGCCTGTATTTTAGAGTTTTTCTCTTCTTCTAATTTAGTTCTTAAATATGCAAGCCCCTGTAAATTTCTTATTTCAGAACCTTTTAAATAATTTCCCAATTCAACTCCAAAAGGAGAGAAATCGGCTTTATTTAAAATACTGTTTACATTGACAGCAGATAAACTTGCAATTAAATCCTTTTCAGTAGATGTTATATATAAACTACCATCATCACCATTTACAGCAACATTTTTTATATCTATATCAAAACCATCTTTAACATCTTTTTTGTTTTCAAGGGTAACCTCAATATTGGCATTTGAAACTGGAATTTTAGCAACAGAAGCATTAGAAAAAGAAGCAGAGCCAAAAATTGAAAGTGCATCAAAACTTCCTGAAGCTATTGCTGAAATCTGATCTACATTCCCCTTGAAAGCAGTATAAACACCCTTATCAGGAAGTTTTACAGTAGGATTTTGAACATCTGCATAAGCTATTAAAGAATGATTTTGATCATTTTTCACTACACCGCCAAATTTTCCTATAAGTCTTGTCATCTCTTTTTCTTGGTCTGTATAATTTCCAAATACATTGGACACAAAGAAACAGCCATAATCTTCAGAACCAGCTAAAGAACCTGAAAGACTTCCCTTAAATTCGGGAACATCTATACCTTTAGGAACCATTTTTGAAAATGAAGATGAGTCAATATTAGAAACTTCAAAAGAAGCAGATACCTGCTTGTCAGAGGGAGAAACTTGACCACCTGTTCGAAAATTCATTCCCATTGTATGACCAGTTGCAGAAAAATCAACTATATCTGAATTTCCAGCTACTGGCACATTTATATTTGAAATAGAATATTGATTAAAATTCAAATTAGGAATATTTAAATTTCCAGTAGCAACAGGATTTGTAGGGTCTCCAAAAACAGAAGCCGTTCCTGAAACAGAAGTAGAGACACCTGAAGAACTTACAGCAAAATTATCTGCATCAACAGATGCATTAAATTTGGAATCTTTTAAATCATAAACTGCACTTGATTTTACTGTTCCACCATTCCCATTTACATATAAATCAGGTAAATATACAGAATTATCTGCAAAAAGAAAACCTGAATCAATATTGCCTAATCCAGTTCCCATTGCAGAAACTCCATACCCTTTAAGATCTCCTGAAACTGTCAAATTATCTATAGGTCCAAAAACAATGGCATCAAATCCAGCTGATGAAATACTTACAGTAGACGGAAGGAAATAAGGATATCCATTACCTGAAGCAAATAACAAGACTTTTTTAGAAGTTGGAAAAAACCAACCATGAGCTTTTAAGTCAACACCTTCAAATAAACCTTTTACATTACTCAAATAAACTGAATTTTTAGTTGCTTCTGCTTCCAGCACATAAGAATCCAATGTACCATAATCTGTATTTATCTTTTTACCATTTAATGTGGCAATTAATTTAGGCTCTTCAACAGTTCCTCCTACATTAAATTTAAGTTCAGAAGAACCACCTGAAACAAATTTATCAACCCCAAAACTTTTTACAAAAGAATTCTTTAAAATTCTATTATGATTTATATTTGAAACTTTTCCTTCAAAATTTAAACTTTGTGAAGATAAATCAGCAATATCACCTTTTATAGAAAAAGGAGCTCCAAAAATAAAACCTGTGCATTTATCAAGTATAAATGATTTTTTTGTTACAGAAGTAGATAAATTTATATTTTGTATATCTGTTCCAAGTTCGGGAATTCTTATATCAGTGTCAGACAAATGACAATTTCCATTGAAAAACAATTTGTCATCCAAAGTTTCCAACTCATCTGAAGAAGCTCTTATAAGAAAATTTCCAGTTGCCTTTCCTTTTATTAATTTAATTCCTCTTTCAGGAAGCATCATAGCAATCCAAGAATTTAAATCAATATCTGACGAAGTACCTTTTATATTTACATAAGGATTTTCAATTGAATATTTCCCCGTTATTTTCCAAATTGATTTTGAAGGAAATAACTCCGTAGCTTGTACATTTAAGTCAAAGGCATTTTTACCATCAAAATGTGAATTTAATTTAATATTATCAAGTGATATAGAAATAGGCTTAAAATCAATTCCGTAATCTGTATAATGAAGTTTTCCATTTTTAACAATAATATCGCTCTCTAATTTTACATTTGAATCTTTAAAATGTTTCTTTTTCTCTTCATCTGTCTTTTTTATAATTGAAGCGATATTTAATATTCCATTTTTAGTTCTTTTAACATTAAAAGAAGGTGTATCTATTTCAACTTTTTTTATGGCATAACTTGGAGATTTAGAAAAAAAGTCAGAAATTTTATATGAAACTTTAGCTTCCTTTATATTTAAAATTTCTTCTCCTGTATCATCTTTTATAGAAATATCTTTTGCATTCAAGCCTTTTAAACCAACAGAAATATTAGAAATAGCAATATTTCCATTTAAATTCTTTTCTATCAAATCAGAAGTAAATGTTGGAAGTGATTTGATAAAAAATACTATCGAAGTAATGAACAATCCCAAAATTGCCAAAGATACTAAAGAAATTATAACTTTTTTATTCTTAAAATCCAAAAATAGAAACAAAACGATACACTCTCTTTATAAATATATCAATAATAAATTTACTATTAAATTTTATTATATAAAAATCTTTTTTTTACTCTCTTCTTTTTTCTGCATTTTTGCGAGTGTGTAAAATTTTTTCTGTATTTTTTTAAATAGTTTTCTGTATAATACGCTAACTTCAACTCCGCTTCGCTCTATTCAGTTCGCTGTATTATACAGAAAACTAAATGCTCATTTTAAAATTTACAGAAATTTCTACACACACTCTTTTTTTTTGCTTTTTTAAATGTTACTTTGTTATAAAAAGATGTCTTTTTCATACAAAAGCAACATTTATAGTGTTTTACATTATCTGCTAATATTTTTTTCTACTTACGACATAATTTAACAACTTTTATTATATATAACAAAAATGTTTTGCTAAAATAAAATATCAACTTTATTATAATTGCCTTTAATAGTTAGTTTTAATATATATAGTTGACTCAAAAAAACAAGCAAATAAAAAGTTGCTATGAACTATCCAATCTATGCATCTATAGTGGCATTTTGTCATTGCGAGGCTTTAGCCGTGGCAATCTAATAATATAAATTATTATTTACTTAAAAATTAACTCGATCGATCCTATTTAGAATGAGATGCATGGTCTACTTAATAAATTACTAAATTTAAATTAAGTGCTTAAGATTGCCACGGTCGCTCCCTCCTTGGAGGGTAATGTATTAAAAACTCTTTAGAGTTTTTAACTGTTTATTTAGCTTCCTCGCAATCACATCTCCCCTAAATAGAGGCGGTTTTGGTAGATTTTAAAATATTAATTAACTAACACAACGAGTTAATTTATTAAACAAATCGAGTACACTGCAAAAACAATATTTTTTATCAAATCACAGGGAAATGGAACGGAAGAGGCAAAAAAGGCTAATATAACCACTGAATATCTCTTGATTCAGCCTTACCTGTTCCTATTGCCACACAAGTTATTGGATCATCTGCCGTTCTAACCTTTACACCAATTTGCCTTGTCAAAAATCTATCAAGACCTTTTAACAAAGCTCCTCCTCCTGTCATTACAATACCGCTTTCTTCAATATCTCCTGACAATTCAGGAGGTGTATTTTCAAGAACATCTACAAGGGCATCTAAAATCTTTGAAACAGGTTCTCTAACAGCTTCAGCAATATCAGCAGAAGAAACAGGCACACAAGTTGGAAGATTAGTAAAAACATCTCTTCCTCTTACTTCAGTAGTCTTTACATTTTTATTGTCAAAACTACAACCAAGAAGTATTTTCAAATCTTCTGCAACTCTCTCTCCTATAATCAAATTGTGTTGATTCTTAAAATATCTCACAATAGCTTCATCAATTTTATTTCCAGCAATTGGAACAGATGTTCCAACAACAGTACCACCAAGCGAAATCACAGCAATATCTGTTGTGCCTCCTCCAATATCAATAACAGTACCAGCATAAGGACGGTCAACATCAATGCCAGCTCCAAGAGCTGCGGCAAAAGGTTCATCTATTATAGCAACTTTTTTAGCTCCTGCATTTATAGTTGCTTCCCTAACAGCTCTTCTCTCAACACTTGTAACAGCTGCTGGAACACATATTATTACAGAAGGTCTAAAAAAATTAAATCCTCCACCTATAACCCTTTTTATGAAATACCGCAACATATACTCAGTTACTTCATAATCTGCTATAACTCCATCTCTTATAGGTCTTATTGCAATAATATTTGTTGGTGTCTTTCCCAACATCTGCTTTGCTTGCTCGCCAACAGCAACAGTTCTATCTAAATTTTTATCTATTGCAACGACAGACGGTTCTGTGAGAACTATTCCCCTGCCCTCAATGTATATAAGAACCGAAGCAGTTCCCAAATCAATTCCAAGTGTCGTCATTAATCAATCCTCCGAATATCTGCTCCAAGTTCCCTTAAAACAGACTCTATTTTTTCATGTCCTCTATCTATAAATTCAAGACCCGTTATAATTGATTCACCTTCTGCAGACAAACATGCACAAATCAAAGAGCCACCTGCTCTTATATCATGAGCTTTTACAGGAGCTCCAAATAATTTTTTAACTCCTCTTATAATGCATGTTCTATCAGATACAGACATATTTGCCCCAAGTCTTCGAAGTTCATCTACATACATAAATCTTCTGTCAAAGATATTTTCTGTTACAATGCTCGTACCATCTGCTATGGATAGAAGAGCAGTTATAACAGGCTGAAGGTCTGTTGGAAAACCTGGATGAGGTGCAGAAATAATTTCTGTGGGCATTATTTTATCTGATTTTTCTACAGTTATATAGTCTTTTCCACAAGTTATATTTTGTCCAGCTTTTCTCATTGAATTTATAAAAGATTCAAGAAAATCAGGCCAAGTTCTTTTTATTGTTACATTTCCTCTTGTAATTGCACCTGCTACAAGATATGTTCCTGTCAAAATTCTATCAGGAATTATCTCATAAGAAAGACCATGTAATTTTTGTACACCTTCTATAACTATAGTACTGCTTCCTATTCCAGTTATTCGAGCTCCCATTGTATTCAAAAAGACAGCCAAATCAACAATTTCAGGCTCCATGGCGGCACTTTCAAGAACTGTTATACCCTCTGCTAAAACAGCTGCCATCATTGCATTTTTAGTTGCTCCCACACTAACACGACGAAATTGTATCTTTTTACCAATCAATTTATTTGCTTTAGCATGGACAAAACCATGAACAAATTCAACTTCAGCTCCTAAACTGCGAAAAGCCTCCATATGCATGTCAACAGGACGACTTCCCAAATTACAGCCACCTGGCAAAGACACTTTTGCCTCTCCCAATCTTGCCAATAATGGTCCAGTAACATCAAAAGATGCATTCATCTTACCAACAAACTCATATGGTGGATAAAAATTAGTCAAATTTGAACAGTTTATATACATTTCTCCCTTGCCTTCAAATTCAACCTTAGCTCCTAAACTTCTCAAAATATCTGCCATAATCCAAACATCGCTTATATCTGGAATTCTTTTTAAATAGACATCTTCGTCTGTCAAAATAGATGCTGCCATTATAGGAAGAGCTGCATTTTTTGCTCCACTAACTTCTATTTCGCCACTAAGAGGACGACCACCATTAATTTTTAAATACGACAAAAAAAATCACCCCAAAATATTTATAATATTATTTCAAATTGTCCAAAAATTATTTATTTTTATTTTTATAAATTAATTATCAATCAGCAAAAAAATTTGAAATAACATTTAATATAAATTATATTAGATTATACTACATTATTATAATTAAATGCAAGAAAAAATTATAATCAAGAATTTTTAGAAGGAAATTTTTTAAAATAAGTCTAAAATATTTTTAAAGATTATATAATTTCAGTTAATCAAAAATATTTTAAATAAATAATAATCAAGGAGGAAGCGGGCCAAACAGAAAAGGCTATCGCATAATGCCAATGAAGAAAATTCTCATAGCAGAAACAAATGCAGTTACAAAAGCAATTCTTGAAATAGCATTTACAGATCTGCAAGGTTTTGAAGGAGAAGTAATCTTTGCCGATACACCAGATGAAGCCATTAATTTAATAAAAATTCATTCACCAGATATGTTCCTTATTTCAGATGGTGAAGAATTTAATGATATCGAAACTCTATATCAAAATGCAAGAAAAACCGCTTCAAATATTCCTTTTGTAATTTTGTACACATCGGGTAAAAACTTAGATTATACAGAATCAAACAATCCTGAAATCATAAATATACTTTTGAAAAAACCTTTTAGTGTCATAAAGCTATTAGGAATAATAAAAGGACTTTCTGATGGAAGAATAAATGAAAGTGAATTGATAGAAGAACCATTTGATAAAGAAGAATTTATAAAAGAAGCAATCCGAACAGGACGACTTGAAGTTCCAGAAATATTGAGAGATAAAGAAGGATATGTAGAATTAATTCCTCCAGACTTATATCCGCCAAAACCAAAGGAAGAAGAAAAAGAAGACATATTCAAAGTAGCAAGTCTCGATTTTGAGGAAAATTCTGTCAATAATGAAATAAAACAAGAAGAAGATAGTTTTTTACAAGATAATACCAATAATATTTTTGAAGTAGAAGAAAAGCCAAATATATTTTCAAGCTTCATGAATGAAGATGACAATAACACTCCAGTAGAAGAAGAAAAGCCAAATATATTTTCAAGTTTCATGAATGAAGATGACAATAATATTCCAGAAGTAGAAGAAAAGCCAAATATATTTTCAAGCTTCATGAATGAAGATTAAAATATTTCAAATTATTTGTACTATTTGACAATTAGAGCGTGTTTGTAAAATCAATCTTGCAAACACGCTTTAAATAATTTATACATAATAAAATTAGAGAGAATCATGAAAATATCATTTTATAACACACTTACAAAAAAAATAGAAGAATTTAAACCTATACAAAATGGTCATGTAAATTTATATACCTGTGGACCTACTGTATATAATTATGCACATATTGGAAATTTGAGATCATATTGTGCAGAAGACCTATTGAAGAGAACATTGACATATTTTGGTTACAAAGTAAAACATGTCATGAACATAACAGATGTTGAAGATAAAATCATAAAAGGTTGCATAAAAGAAAACAAAACAGCAAAAGATTTTACAATTCCTTACATCAATGCATTCATGGAAGACATAACCTCAATGAATATGATCAAAGCTGACATCTATCCAAAAGCATCTGAACATATTGATGAAATTGTAAAAATAATAAAAGTTCTTCTCGAAAAGGGAATCGCTTACAAAGGCGAAGACGGTAGTTATTATTTTTCTATTGAAAAATTTCCAAAATACGGACAGCTCATAAATCTTGAAAGAGATGAGATGAAAATCGGTGTAAGAATAAACAACGACGAGTACGGCAAAGACAGAGCCTGTGATTTTGCACTTTGGAAAGCATGGGACGAAAAAGATGGCGATGTATTTTGGGAGACAGAACTTGGAAAAGGTCGTCCAGGTTGGCATATTGAATGTACAGCTATGAGCTTAAAATATTTGGGAGATACATTTGATATACACATGGGTGGAGTTGACAACATATTCCCCCACCATGAAAATGAAATAGCACAATCAGAAGCATATACTGGCAAAAAATTTGTAAATTACTGGATTCATTGTGAACATCTTCTTTCGGAAGGTCAAAAAATGAGTAAATCTCTCGGTAATTTTTACACATTGAGAGACCTTAGTCATGGTCAAAATCAAGCAAATAAAAAATTTAGTCCAGAAGCTCTCAGATATTTTTACATTTCAAATCATTACAGAGCTAAATTAAACTTCACATTAGCAGGTCTTGAATCAGCTGAAAAGACACTTGAAGGACTTAGAGCATTTGTCAAAAGAATGAAAAATGTCGATATTGAAAAGTCCGAAAGTGACGAAGAAGTCATGGCTAAAATCGAAGAGACAAAATCCAAATTTGAAGAAAAAATTGCAGAAGATCTCAATACCCCTCAGGCCATTGCAACTATATTTACAATGATAAATAAGGTAAATACACTTGATAGTCATGGTCAAATTTCCAAAAAAGTTGCTCAAAAAATAGTAGATTTTCTCAAAAAAATAGATGAAATATTAGGTGTAAATATCGTAATTGAAGACGAAGAATCAGAAATTTTGCCTGAAGAAGTAGAAAAACTTATCGAAGAAAGACAACAGGCAAGAAAAGCTAAAAATTTTGCAAGAGCAGATGAAATACGCAATATCTTGGCTAATAAGGGCATTATTCTCCAAGATACACCAAAAGGAGTGTCATGGTCAATAAAGAAATAATTTATGGCAGAAATTCAGTTATCGAAGCATTAAAATCTCCAAGAATAACGGCAGAAAAATTATATATTCCTCAAACAGAAGTCGATCCAGCACTTGCCAAGATAAGAAGACTTGCAGAAAGCATGGGAATTCCATGTAAATCAGCAGATAAGAAGAAACTCGATGACATGGCAAGAAATGGCAACCATCAAGGGGTTGTTTTAAAAGTAGCTGTGAGATCTTATACAAGTTATGAAGACCTTATAGCAATCCCCAACAAAAAGGGGGAAATCCCATTCTTTTTAGGGTGTTTTCAAGTACAAGATCCACACAATTTAGGGGCATTGATAAGAACAGCAGACGGAGCTGGAGTTCATGGTATATTGATACCAAAAAATAAATCTGTTGGACTTACAGGAGCAGTTTCCAAAACAGCTTCAGGAGCAGATGCCTATGTACCTGTTTGCAGAGTAGACAACTTATACGAGACGATTCTCGACATGAAAAAGAGAGGTATAACCATAATAGGCTCATGTCCATTTAAAGATGAAGATTGTATATCATATAGAAAAGCAGATTACAAAAAACCTATCTGTATTTTGATAGGAGCAGAAGGTCGAGGGTTGGATAAAAGACTGTTGAGTACATGTGATATAAAAGTGCACATTCCACTAAAGGGAAATATAGAGTCTCTCAATGCCTCTGTAGCTGGTGGATTGCTCATGTATGAAGCGATGAATTCAAGAATATAGCCATGGTCAAAAAAAAGGGTAGTGAAAAAATAAATATTTTTTCACTACCCTTTTTCCTTTATGTTTTTATTGATTTAATGGTGCAACTGTAGAATGAATTTCTATACAATACTTTTTTAAAGGATCATCCTCTGAGACATATTCTGTCATTTCATTGATATATTGTTTATCATAAAATGCGTAAACTGAAGCAACTACATCATCTATGTTAGGTCTTGTTTTACTGATATTAGGTCTAAATGCCTTTATTCTATATGAAATCATGTGTGATACTTTATTTAAAGAAGCTCCAAAAGACAAAATATTTTGAGATAGAATCTTATCATAAGCAGATCTATTTGACATAAAAGACTCCAAACTATTGATATCGCTAATATTAGATATTTCATCACTAGACCACACAGTAACAGGAACATCATTTGTAACATCTGAATAAACTATCTTATACCATTTTTTTACCAACATTTTATGAGGGCAATTCACGCCTAAATCACTTCCAAATATTTCCTTACATTTAGAACAAGCATTAGCTTTTACAACAAAATAAGCAATCATGAAGTTAGACTTATATGAAGAATCATAATGAATATTGCCAGTAGTATCTAATGAAGATGAAAATACAAAATTAAATTCTTGTTCATTTATATGATTATCAGTAGGAGAATATGTTACATAAGATGGCAATATAATATGACCAATATGAGATTCATCACCATTATAAATATTATCTAAATTTGAAGATATTACAAAATATCGCGAATTTCTTATAGATTCATTTATATCCTTTACAGCATTATTTAAGCCACTTTCAGCTTCTACTTTTCCATCGATATCTCTCCAAGATTTTAAACCTATATTTAAAATTATTCCAAGGGCTACAGACATCAAAGAGAATATAACAACAGAAACAATAAGCTCTACTAATGTAATACCATTTACTTTATTTCTTCTATAAAAAAACATTTTTTACATTCCCTTTCATTAGCTAAATCAAGAATTAGATACAAGTCTTGATAATCTAATAAATCTATAACCTTCATTAAAATTTGTTACTTTACCTTTAAAAGTGTTAATAATTTCTGCTTCAGTTATGGTATTATTACCTTTAAATTTTTCCTTTATTTGATTTAAAAAAGACACTGTTTCTAAAGTATCATCTTCTGTTTTTATAATCATGTTATCATCATGCAACCAAAATACAAGAACATCAGCAAAATATAAATTCATATTAGTATAAAATTGGTCTATATCCTCAAGTTTTGATATTTTTACAAGGTAATAATATTCTGCATTTCCAACTTTATCAACCCCAGTCTTTAAATAAGGAAAATCTTGAATATTTTTTATACTTAAGCTATTGCTATCACCGTATATACTACTAATTTGATTCAACTTTCCTTCTGCTACTTGAGATGCTATACTTATATCGAGTCCTTTAGACGATACTTTCATCATATATGTATAAAATATACATACCATAACAAGAACAATAGATATTATAGCTATACTAAATAAAGATTCTATAAGAGAAAAACCTTTTTTAAATGTAAACATTATTTAAATCACCATAAAAATAAAATTGTTTTTAATATTATACACTATAAATTTAAATAAGTCAAAAATGAAAAAAATATAAGACAAAATTGAAATAAAATATTCATATTTTGTTAATAATCACATTTTATAATATACTCAGAAACAAAACAGGAGACAATACCTGTAAAATAAATAAATAAAATTTAAAGGAGAATAAAATTATGAAGAAGCTCGTAACATTAGCTCTCGCTGGAATTTGTGCATTAGCATTTGCATCAGCAACAGATGCAGCTACAACAGTAAAACAAAAAACAGTTGTAAATGTAACTTCAAAACAAGGAACAGTTGTTCAAAGCTCAACAGTATATGCAAATAGTGCAACAGCAACTGCAAATGCAAATAGTGTAACAGCAGATTTACAGTATCATGAACAATATGCAATGTGGGCATTCCACTATCTCTATTCAAATGATATAACAAATTCTGAAACAGTATTAGCTGCACTTAGAGATAAATTAAATAATCCTTATAAAGATCTCGTTCCTTCAATCGTTGGTGAATCAGAAGCTACAGGTCTTGCAGTTCTTTCAGTAGTTCAGGGCAAATATGGTCACAGTAGTTGGGATAGTTATGCAACATTAGCAGCACAGCAAGCTAAAGAAGCAAACATGAATAATAGTTGGAAGAGTCCAAACTATGTTGCAAAGAATATAGTACCTGGAAGAAATGCAGGAACTCAAGCTGATCAGGATAAGACAGAAGAAAATACAGACCCAACAGCAGTCTTCGATGAAGATGGAGTTGAACTCGTAGATGCAACAGGTAATGATATTAGTGCAGATATTACACACGCATATGGCAAATTATCAGCAACAAATACTGATACTGTAACATATACAGTTGAAGATGGTGTACTTGTAAAACACATTGATAGAGCAATAGATTACACATTAGAAGATATCGCAATCTATTCAAAGAGTGCAAATAAGAGAGTATCTCCACTCGTTCTTGATATGACAGGAAATGGCGTACTCCAAGCATCAAATGGTCAGCATATGCCAGGACATCCAGTAGTAAATAAAAATGTAATTCTTGCAGATTTCTATGGTGATGGCTTTGAAATTGCTATGGAATGGGTTGGTCCACAAGATGGTCTTCTCGTAGCTCCAAAAGCTGATGGTTCAATCGATATGAGCTGTCTCTTCGGTACAGCTGGTGGATATGAAACAGGTTACGAAAAACTTTCTCTCTATGATACAAATAGAGACAATAAAGTAAGTGGTACAGAGCTCAATGGTCTTTCAGTATGGCAGGATGCAAATAGCAATGGTATTGCAGATGCAGGCGAAGTAAAAACAGTACAAGAGCTCGGAATCAGTGAAATCTCATTAAGAGCAGACAATCAGTTTGTAAGCTCATTCACAATGAATGGCAACACAAACAAGATGTGGGATTGGTGGCCAAATGCAGTCGAACTTATCAAAGTAGCTGGCAAATAATTAAAATTATAAAATAAGTAAATTTTAAGAGGTTCTGAATTTTCAGAGCCTCTTTTTTAATTTATATATTATATAAATTGAAAAAATAGTAAAATATATTTTATTTACAAATCCTCCTTAGGCTTAGGTAAAGTCAATTTATTTTTGTTTATCCAACCTTCGCCATAACCTGCTTTATATCCATTTTTTCTAATCCTTACAAGCCCTTTTCTTTCTTCTAAAATAGTAAGATATTCCCCAATTTCAGTATAATAATTTATTTTTTTACCATCTGTTTTTGCATATATAGGCAATTTTGTATTACAAGTCATCACATAAGGGGGAATTTTCTTTAAAACAGCTCCTGTTTTTATGTTCAAATTGTCAAAACTACAATTTGAAGATTCACTTTCTTGCAAATTTTCTGCTGTTAAAATCATAGCAACATCATCAAAAATAAACTCATTAAATTCTGCTGTTATTTCATTTATTGTGAATTTTATTTTATAATCAGAAGCAGAATATTTAATTTTTACATCGAGTGGATATGAAGTTTGTATTTCTTCCTTTCTTTCTCCTTTTCCACTTTTTACCCTTATTTTTACTCCTTTATTTTTGATATTTTCTAATTCTGCAAAATATGAATTTATCGAAAATATTTTCGCTTTTATATTTTCTGAACTTCCATTATTACTTGAAGTTATTGTAAAATTAATATCTAAATCTGCACAAGTAGGAAGATATGAAGAAGATATTATTTTTGCCTTTTGATATAGTGTGTTATTTTCGAATAAAATATTGAAATTTTTGTCTTTTATATCTATTTTTACACCGTCGTCAGCATAAATTTTCCAATAGCTTGAATCAGTTGCATCTAAAGTCATTTGACCTGCAGAAAATGTTTCTTCTTTTATTAAATTCCAAGTGCTGAAATTCCATAAATTTTTATTGTTTATTGAATATTCAGCAGGTCTAAATGCATATATTGAAAAGAAAAAAATAAAAGCATATAAAATTCCAAATATTGGTTTTAAAAATAATGGAGTTGAATTTATTTGAGCTAAAATTTTTATTTTTGTTTCGCCATAATTTGTTTTAAATTTTAAAATTCCCTCATAAATTCCTAAAGGAAGTTCTATAGGAAATGTAATTTGTATTTCACCAAGTATTTCATCAACTGTCGTTTTTTCTTTTTCAAATTTAAATATTGGAATCTTGCCTATTTGAGGAATATTTGTCCATTTTATATAATTTGTTTCCATTAAAAAAGGTATATTTTCTATATTTTCTTTTTTATTTACAGCTATTTTTACTGATTGTGTTTCACCTAATTTTACATTGTCAAAATCAAGTATTTTTATTTCTTTTTTTCTGTCATTTTGAAATGTTATGATAATTTTACCAAATTGATGAGAAGAAAGAGCATTTTTTAAATCTTGAAAATTTTTAAATCTTCTATCTTCTAAAGGTTCTATACAAAAAGATATTATTTTGTCTATTTCTATTGGAAAACTTTCGTCAAGATTTCTTATAGGTGTGTATTTATCTGAAGCAATTCTCTCTTGAGCATTTTGTATTTTTATTTTAGTAATAGCTTCATAAAAAATGACACCAAGTGCATAAAATTCTGAACGATCATTTTTATAGCCTTCTGGAGGAAGATATGGATTTAATATATCATTTAATATTAACTGTTGCCAAATATGTGAATAATTTTCTAAATCCTCTGTGAATCGACATGAAAATAAATTTAACAAAAATATTTGATTATTTGTTATAAGTATTTCATCAAGGGAAGAAAATTGATATAATAATTCGCCTGCTTCAAAATTGTATAAATCTGCAAGAATTTCTACAAATGAATTAAAAACTTCTTTTATTATATCATCATCATTTATATTTTCTTCTTTTGAAAAAAAGTCTCTTATGTTTATTTGTGGTATGTCATAGAAAATAAAATATATTTCTGAACCATATTCAAGCTCTATATATTTTTTTAGTGCATAATCTTTTTTTAAAAGTTTTTTATAGATATATAATTGTGATTGTACAGCTTGTGAGGTTATTTCTTGTAAAACTTTATCGGAGATTTTTCTATATTTTTTCTTTAATTCAGAATTATTATCAAAATAAATTTCTGCATATTTTTGTTTATTTTTAGGTGGAATAGGACTTTTATTTACTCTATTTACAAGAAATATTTCTTTAGTTGATTTGTCCTGTGCATAATAAAGAGAATATGAATATGAGGAAGAGATTATTTTTATTGGTGTTAATTTGTTTATGTTTATATCTTTCCTTTTGTTCATGTTCTATCCTTTTGGTATAAAATATTTTTTGTCTTTCAGTTCTTCAGGTAAACAGACCATATCTGTTTTGTGGTCTTCATAATCGTGGGCATATTTATAACCTTTTCCATAACCTTCATTTTTCATTAAGTCTGTAACTGCATTTCTTAGATGTTTTGGAACAGGATATATTTTACCATTTCTGACATCTTCAAGAGCTGAATTTATCGCCATATATGAAGAATTATTTTTAGGGGCAAGTGCTAAATAGCAGGCAACTTCTGATAAAAGAATTCTTCCTTCAGGCATACCTATTGAATGTACACCTTGAAAAGCAGAAACAGCAAGCGGAAGTGCATGCGGATCGCCTAACCCTACATCTTCAGAAGCAAAAATAATCATTCTTCTTGCTATAAATAATGGGTCTTCTCCGCCTTCTATCATTCTTGCAAGCCAATAAACAGTTGCATTTGGATCAGAATTCCTCATGCTCTTTATAAAAGCAGATATTGTGTCATAGTGGTTGTCTCCACTTTTGTCATAACCAACACTTCTAAAACAGAGGGCTTCTTCCATTGATTCCACTGTAACAACTCTTTTATCTGTTTCAGAATCTAAAGGACTTGAAAGAATTGCATATTCCAATGTGTTTAATGCAACTCTTGCATCTCCTCTTGACTGTTTTATTAGGAGTTCCATTGCCTCTTCTGTTATTTCAGGGTTATATTGAACCATTCCTCTCTCATTGTCATTTAATGCTTTTTGGATAATGTTTTTTATGTCATCGTCATTTAAACTCTCCATAACATAAACTCTACATCTTGACAAAAGAGCATTATTGACCTCAAAAGAAGGATTTTCTGTTGTTGCACCTATTAAGGTTATTAGACCGCTTTCTACAAATGGCAATATAGCATCCTGTTGTGCTTTATTAAATCTATGTATTTCATCAATGAAGAGAATTGATTTTTGGGCATACATAGCTTTATTTTCCCTTGCTGAAGCAACTACTTTTCTCAAATCAGCAACACCACTTGCAACAGCACTTATCGGATAAAATTTTGCTTTGCTCTCTTTTGCTATTATTCTTGCAAGTGTTGTTTTGCCACATCCAGGAGGTCCCCACAAAATAAGTGATCCTGAATTGTCATTTTCTATCAGACGACGAAGAACAGTATTTTTTCCAACAGTCTTTTTCTGTCCCACAAATTCTTCAAGCGTTCGAGGTCTCATTCGAGCAGAGAGTGGAGCAGACATCGCCATATTTTTTTTTAGTGTTATGTCAAATAATTCTTCCTGTTTATCGTTATTTTTCATTGTTTTTAGCCTTATCTTTATTCTCTTCTGCCTCTTTAATCTAATAGCTGACAAAAGCAAAATTTTTATTATATATGTAGAAAATGTTTTGCCAATTAAGTAAAGTTTTTACTGTAGCAAAATATTTTTGTTTTATATAGACAAGTTAAATGATTTTAAATAAAGGCGATCGACTTAATTTTTAAGTAAATAATAATTTACAGGCTTAGATTGCCGCGGTCGCACACTCCCTCGCAATGACAAATGGTGAGTATATAGGCATATATTGGATAGTTTTCAGCAACTTTTTATTAAATTACTTTAGTAAAAGTTCAATCAGCCAATTTTGTGCATTTTACAAATATTTTCTATGGAATCTGTCTAAAATTGTTTAGTGAATCTATTACACTCCAAAAACTAAAATTTGCAATTTGATCATAAGTAGAAAGAAATATAAGCAAATTTCCCTAAATTTGGCAGAAAATATAAATTTGCGTAGTTGTAAATAAGTCAACCTAACTTTTAATCATTTCCAAAAATTCTGCTTCATTTTTAATTGGTATTCCCAAAGAACTTGCTTTTGTCAGCTTAGACCCTCCATTTTCTCCTGCAATAACAAAAGAAGTTTTTTTAGATACTGAATTTGATGTTTTACCACCTAAAGCAATTATCTTTTCAGATGCTTCATCTCTTGTCATACTCGATAAAGTACCTGTCAAAACAAATGTTTTGCCAATAAATGGTAAATTTACATCATTGGTTTCTTCTTTCTGAGGCAAGTCTTCATAAAGTCCCAATTCACCACATTTTAATATAATTTCTCTGTTTTCATTGAAAAATTTTATACAGCTATTTGCAGTTATATTTCCTATATCGTCTATGGCTGTTTTTCCGTCATCAAATATATAGTCTTCATATTTTGCATTTAAAATTGTTTCCATTGATCTAAAATGTTCTGCAATTAGATTTGAAGCTTTTTCTCCTACATTGGGAATTCCAAGTGCAAATATGAAATTTTTTAAAGGTCTTTTTTTAGCTTTTTTTATTGCATTTAATATGTTGTTTATGCTTATTTCAGCCATATTTGGCAAATTTTCTAAATCTTCATATTTTAACTTATATATGTCTGTTATTTCAGTTACAAGATTGTTTTCATATAGCATTGTAGCTATTTCTTTTCCAAAGCCGTCAATGTTCATTGCTTTTTTAGAGACAAAATGTATTATTTTTCTCAATTTTTGGGCAGGACAAGAAATGTTTACACATTTTAAGGCTGATTCTCCAGGTTGTCTAATTGCTTTTTCACCACAAGCAGGACAAGTTTCTGGCATTATGTATGGTATTTCGTTTCCTGTTCTAAGTTCAGGAATAGGGGCTATTACTTCTGGAATAACGAGAGCAGCTTTGTGAATCCAAACCATATCGCCTATTCTGAGATCTTTTTTGGTTATTTCGTCTTGGTTGTGTAGTGTAGCTCTTGATATAACAGAACCATCTGCTACTATTGGCTCTAAAATTGCAACAGGTGTTATAACTCCTGTTCTTCCTGTCTGACATTCTATGTCTTTTAATTTTGTTCTAACTTGTGAAGCTGGAAATTTAAATGCAGAAGCCCAGCGTGGTGAACGTGTTATGAATCCGCATTTTTGCTGTTCTTCAAATTTGTTTACTTTTATGACTATTCCATCTATTTCATAATTTAAATTTTTTCTGTTCTCTGTCCAGTATTTGCAAAATTCATATAATTTTTCAACACCTACAACAACTTTTCTATTTTTTTCAACTTGAAAGCCAAGTGTTTCGGCATATTTCATTGCTTCGCTATGTGATTTTATATTTTCTATATCTGTATTTAGTGAATAAATGTATAAATCAAGGTTTCGAGAAGCTGTGATTGAAGAATCAAGTTGTCTGAGTGAGCCTGCTGCTGCATTTCGAGGATTTGCAAATATTTTTTCTCCATTTTCAGCTCTTTTTTTGTTCAATTCTTTGAAGCTGTCGAGCTTCATTATAACTTCTCCTCTGAACTCAACATGTTTTGGATAATTTCCACGAAGTTTTAATGGAAGTGATTTTATTGTTTTTAAATTTGTTGTAACATCTTCACCTGTTGTTCCATCCCCTCTTGTGCTTCCCAAAGAAAAAATACCGTCTTCATAAACAGCACTTACAGCGAGACCATCAAATTTAAATTCAACAGCATATTCAATTTCATTTTCTGTTTTTAAAATGTCTTTAATTCTTCTATCAAATTGTCTAATATCACTTTCTGAAAACATATTTGAAAGACTGAGCATTGGAATTTTATGTTGAATTTTGTTAAATTCAGATATTACTTCACCGCCAACTCTGTTTGAAGGAGAATCATTTGTTTTTAACTCAGGATATTTTTCTTCTATTTCGAGGAGCCTTTTAAACATTACATCATATTCAGCATCAGATATTGTGGGATTATCTTCAACGTAATATCTATAGGCATTTTCTCTTATTTCATGTTTTAAATTTTCAAGTTCTTCTTTTATCTTATCCATATTTTCCTCTAAATTTTGCTCAAAAACGAATTTACTATTGTCTTTGTTCCTTTTCCAATAAAGTCAACTTTAGAAGTTCCATTTTTAGATGATATGACAATTCCTTTTCCAAAAATGTTATGTGTTACTTTATCTCCAACTTCAAATGAAGTTTCTTCAGAAATGGCCATTCCAGAATTATCAAACATATTTTTTTGACCTTTTAATGATGTCATTCTGGATATTTTGTTATATGTTCCTACAAGCGATCTTGGAGGGATTTTTCTATCTTCTATTTTTTTGATACAATCATCTGGAATTTCCGAAAGAAAACGTGAAGGTGTTGAATAATCCATTAATCCTCTATTCATTCTTTTAAGGGCATAAGTCATGAATAAAAGTTTTTCGGCTCTTGTAATTCCAACATAGAAAAGTCTTCTTTCTTCTTCTATTCCTGCAAGTGATAATGATTGAGTTTTTGCTTTTGTTGACATAAAGTGCGGAATTATATTTTCTTCAATTCCTGTCAAAAAGACGACTGGAAATTCAAGCCCTTTTGTCAAATGGAAAGTCATTAGACTTACAGTTCCTTCATTTTCATTGTAGTGATCCAAATCAGATTGGAGTGAAATATTTGCCAAAAAACCTGCAAGAGATTTATCTTCATAAGTTGTAACATAGTCTTGAGCAGAATTCATAAATTCGTCAACATTGGCTTCTCTGTTTAAATATTCTGCACTTATCAATTCGCCTTCTTCATTGTAAAAGCTATCTTTTATTTTTGATGACTCTATTAGGTATTTTACGGCTGTATAGGCATCAGCTATTTCTGCTATTTCAGTTGTGTCATTTATCAATTTTATAAATTTATTTATTTCTTCTGTTTGTTTCGTTGTAAATCCAATCATTTCTTCGAGAGCTTCAAATAGTGATATTTCACTTGATTCTGCAAATTCTTCTATTCGTTTTATAGCGGAATCTCCAAGCCCTCGTTTTGGAACATTTATTATCCTTTTAAAAGCAATATTGTCTTTTTTATTCATTACTAAATGTAGATATGCTGTTATATCTTTTATTTCTTTGGCATTATAAAAAGAATTTGCACCTATTATTTTATATGGTATTCCTTCTTGACGACATGCTTCTTCAAAAAGTCTTGATTGAGAATTTGTTCTATATAATACGGCAAAATCTCCATATTTAAAATCGCCTTTTTTTATTAGTTCTTTTATTTTCATTACAACACTATGGGCTTCTGACTTGCCATCTGGATAAATCATTAAATTTATTTTTTCACCATCGCCTTTATCAGTCCAAAGAGTTTTTTTCTTTCTCATTTTGTTGTTTGTCATAAGAGCATTTGCAGCTTCAAGTATTTTGCCAGTTGATCTATAATTTTGCTCTAATCTTACAACTTTTGCTTCTGGATAATCTTTTTCAAAACGGAGCATTATTGACATATCTGCTCCTCTAAATTTGTAAATACTTTGATCATCATCGCCAACAACAGTTATATTTTTATTGTTTCTACATATTTCCTTAACAAGCATATATTGGGCAGTGTTTATGTCTTGATACTCATCTATCAACACATACTTAAATCTATTTCTTAATTGGTCTGCAAATGGTTCATCATTTTTAAATGCTTTATAGCCATTTATTATTAGATCATCAAAATCAAAAGCATTATTTATTGCCATTTTATCCAAATATGTTTTATATATATTTGCTAAATTTATACTTTCAACAGTTGTTTGCTCTATATATTCTGGTCCTTGCATTCTGTTCTTATAATTAGATATTATTGAAGAAATTTTTGCAGGTGCATATTCATTGTCATCCAAATTCATTTGTTTTATTATATCTTTAATTAATGATTTTTTGTCAGAATCATCATAAATTATAAAAGGGTTTTCCTTTGTAGAAGCACTTAACACCTTTACACAAAAAGAATGGAAAGTATTTACATAATGAAAATTACATTCAGGAAGCATTTTTGCTATTCTTGTTTTCATCTCATCAGCTGCTTTATTTGTAAATGTTACAGCTAAAATTTCATTTGGTCTTGCCAAGCCTTTTTCTATTAACCAAGCTATTTTGTACATCAAAACTCTTGTTTTACCACTGCCAGCACCTGCCAAAATTAAAAGTGGTCCATCTGTTGTTAATACAGCTTCTAATTGTCTGTCGTTTAATTCATTTTTAAAATCTAATTCTGATAGCATATTTTTTTAAATCTCCTTCTCTTCTCATTTTTTTTTATAATTTTCTATTCTATAAAAAATAATTCCTTTACAAAAAAGTCTATATAATTTTAGGGAGGTTTTCAAGTTCTAAAAGCGAAATATGACAAATTAACTATTTTTTATTAGGAATTTAGTTGGGTTTAATATGTCTTCTATTTTAAGTTCAGGAAGTATTTTAAAATCGAGATATAAAATTGAAAGAACTATATATGAAGCTCCTATTGTGAACATCTATTATAGTCAAGACCTTCATATGCCTGGTAGATTTTGGGCAATAAGGGAAATGCAGACTGTATCAAATAATCCAATTGAGAGAATGTCTATAGCAAATAAATTTTTAAAAGAATCATCTATCTTATCAAGATTATCTCATCCTGTTTTTGCTAAAGTTATAGATTTTTTTGTAGATGGAATATATCTTTATATTGTTAGAGATTTTATTCCTGGAGCAGATTTAAGTTCTCTTCTTGAAAGCCGTACTGAACCTTTTCTTGAAGAACAAGTTTTAAATTGGGGACTTCAGCTTGCAGACTTTTTTATGTATCTTACTTCACAAAAAATTCCTCCTGTGTTTTTTAAAGAATTTAACATGGGAAATATAATTTTGACTCCTAATTCAGAAATAAAAATAACAGATATGGGACTTGCAAGAATATTTTATGACGATTCTGCTCTTGATGCAATAGGAGCTTTGGGAGCAAATGAATATGCTGCTCCTGAACAGTATGATGCTGAAAATCCAAATTTTGATTCACGTTCACTTGTTTTTTCTCTTGCTGCTTTTATGTATCATGCACTTACAAAAGTAAATCCAACTGTAAGTTTTGCTGAGCATAAGCCTATAATGCCAGTGGATGCATTAAATCCATCAGTTTCATCTAATTTGAGAGAAATTTTAAAAAAGGCTTTGGAATTAAATCCAATTAAACGTTTTTCTTCTATAACTGAGATGAAAAAGCAGATTGCGTCTTGTATAAAGCCAAAACATAAATCAAAAACTTCTCCAAAAACTAAAATTTCTAAATATTCCGAGCCTTCATCATCTGGAAACAATTTTTTTGTTATTTTGACTGTTGTATTGACTGTTATTATTTGTTTTTTAGGGTATTATTTTTTCTTTAGATAATGAGTTAGAGGATTTTACATGATAAAAAATATTTTATGTTATATAATTTCTGTTATACTTGGTGTAGGTATAGGTTTTTTCTTTACTTCATATTTAAAACAAGAACATTTTGTAAGTAATCATATATGCCTTTTTGTTTTTTGTATAACAGTTGCTATTTTTACGACATTGGGACATATTTTTGCAAGTTCTCGAAACGATAATGATGAGGACAATTCAGAGGAAGAGAAAGAAGAACCTAAAGAGGCTGAAGTTTCAAATTCTATGTCGAATATTGATAGCAATATTTGGGGATGGCTTATGCCTGAAGAAGGTTCTGTAAAAAGTGGATATCCTTTGAATAAGGATAGATTTATAATTGGAAGAGATGTAAAATGTGATATTTTGATCAATGATGAATCTATTTCAAGACAACATGCTGAAATTATGAAAACCCAAAGAGGTTATAGATTAACTGATATGAATTCCAAAAATGGTGTCTATGTCAATAATCAAAGAATAAATCAACATTTTCTTCAAGATTCTGATCGAATAATGATTGGAGATAAATATTTTGATATAAAAATTTTAAAGCCTATTTTTGTTTTAGAACCAGAAGTTACTTCTTCTGAAGCCAAAACAGGTACACTTAGAACTGGAAACCTTACTGAGAGATTGCCAAGTGGTGAAGGTTTTGATTTTTCAGATGATCAAGAAGAAAGACCGACAGGTTTTTAATTAAGGAGTTTTTTATGATAAAAATTATTCAAGGAACACCAAAGGCGTCAGCATTATTTTATTGGACAGATAATTCTTATGAAAAGAAAATATATTATGCTTCATTTTTTACTATATCTCCTGTTAAAATGGATATGTCTGAGGTTCCTATACCTGAAGAAGCATTAAGTTTGAGCTTTCCTATTATGATTCATGAACCTATGAAATGTTCTGATATTGAAAAAGTAATAAGTGATGCAAGAGAGAGAAATGCTGCTATTGTTGATTGTGGAAGAACTACTGCAAAATCTGTAAGAGCAAGAATGAAAAAAGCATTGGAAGAATATTTGCATGCTTATATAACTAATTATATTGAGATGGACAAAAAAGAAAAAGATATGGAATCTAAAAAGATTCTCAGTGATATAAATCTGGAAAATATAAAAAAGAAAATAAAAAGAAATAATTCCAAAGGCAGTAATTTTTCAAAATTATTTTCTCTCATTGAAGATTTTAGAAAAGAATTGCAATCTTCTGCTAAAAGAAAAAATTTAGAGGATGAGGAATTTGAACCTTATTTAAATAAATTCTTGGCTTATAGAACAGATGAACTTGAAGATTTTAGTGATTTTTTAATTGCAGTTGGAAGAAAAGGAAAAATTTCTGATAAAGTCATTGAATTATATAAAAGAAAATATGGAAATGAGGAAGAAAGAAAATCTTTTTCAGCAGAGGATAATGATGAATTGCAATCACTTTTGATTCTTGTAAAATTAGATGTCAGAAGAGAGATGATGAGGAAAAAGTTAAAAAATACAGATAATGCTTTAAAGACAATAGAAGAGATTTTTAAGATAAAAGATTTAAAACCAACATTTTGTGGAGATGAGGATTTAAACAACTTCTGTGATATACTTACAGAACCAGGGACAATTCCAAATAATATCGCAAAAAAATATATCGAAAAATATTTCTTTGTAATTACAAAGAAGTTTGCAGAAGCAGGCAAGATTCACAATGAAATAAAAGAAGCTGAAAAAAAATATTTTGAATCTAAAAAGTGAATTTTTGAAAAATATAAAAAATAAATAATTTTTAAAGGGGCTGTGAAAAAAGTAAATATTTTTTCACAGCCCCTTTTTTTATCGAAATTTTTTTTTAAAAAAGAATAAAATTTTTTCAAAAAAAACTTCGATTATGTGATCTTGATCACAGATTTTTAAAATAGAACATATTATAATTACATCATTTATAAATTAAATAAAGGAGAACACTTATAATATGTTTTTCAAACAGAAGATACCAGAAAATCATATAGCAGAATTTTATAATCATCTTGCTATAATGATAAGATCAGGAATTGTGATTTCAAAAGCTCTTGATATACTAAAAGACCAACAATATACACAGCATATGTGTTCGATTGTAAAAGAGATATACATAAATGTTATGTCAGGAAATCAACTCTCAGATTCTTTAGCAAAGTATCCCGAATATTTTTCCGAATCAGAAATTTGTTCGATAAGAGCTTCAGAATTTTCAGATTCTTTGACAGATGTCCTTTTCAAATGTTCTTCTTTGAGAACAGAAAACATCAAATTAAAAAGAAAATTTCAAACAGGTGTTTTATTTCCTCTCGTTATTTTTTCATTTGCATTTATTATATTTTTGATCGCTTCCGTTTTTGTCTGCAATAATCTTTTTCCATTTATAATATCTACTGGAGGCGAAATCCCTTTTATTTCTAATTTGATATTTTCTTTATGTAATTTTATTTCAAATCCTTTGAGTGTCATTGTAACTATATTTTCTATATTTATTTTTGCTTATTTATTTTCTATTTGGAAAAAGCAAAATAAACATCATTGGGATTGGTTTTTGTGGCATTCTCCTATTTTTGGAAAATTTATAAAATATAAAAATTACACTCGACTTTGCGAAATAATGGGATTGATGTATAAAAGTGGGGAAAATATTTTAAATTCTTTGGAAACTGCAAGTGCCTCTGCTGGAAATTATACGATGTTGACTATTGGATGTTCTATAAAAGATTCTGTTATAGTCGGTAATTCTCTTGCCGATGCTTCTGACAAATATTTTCCTAAAGTTATGACTGGTTTTATAAGAATGGGAGAAGAATCTGGAAAATTAGAAGATTGTTTTGATATAACTGCTGATTTTTATAGAAGAGAATCAGAAAATGTTATAAGTGAATATGAAAAAATGATAGAGCCTTTTGTAACATCTTTTATGGGAATTATTGTAGGTGTATTTGCATCTGGACTTTTGACACCTATATATAATTTGGTTTCTTCATTTTAATAAGCAGTAATTAAACAATAAGGAGTGGGGATGAAAAATAAGGGGTTTTCAATATTGGAAACAATAGTTTCTGTTTCTATAATTTCAATCGTAATGTTTTTTGTAGCTGGATTGTTGCCTTCTGCCTTGAGAACTACTTCAAATGCAGAAAATTTTCATATAGCTTCTGGAGAAGCTGTAAAAATTTTAAATATAGTTTGTGAGAATTCAATACCAAACGAATTTTTTTCAGCAACTGCTAAAATTCCAAATTATTCAAATATAAATGAAGCATTAAATTCTTCAGAAAAATTTAATTTAGGTTTTAGTTTATTTCAAAAATCTTCTGAAGATATGAATTCTGGAACATTTAACTTTCACTCAGATACAACAGATATTTTATTTAAATACATTATTACATATAGAAAAGTAAAAAGTGAATATGATATGGATTCGATGCCATTCTTTCTTGTTGATATATCTACTGATATATTTTGGGATGAATCAAATTTGAGTGAGCCTAATTTTAATTCTTCAAAAAAAATAAAACGAATAGGCTACTCAAAAAGAGTATTAAAATATAAAGCTTCAGGAGATTAAAATGTATAAAAAACACGGATTTACTATTTCTGAATTGCTTATTTCAATGACAATAACAATTTCTATATTATCTGTAGCTATAAATATTTTGATTCCATGTGGTAAAATTTGGAAATCTCTTGATTCATCTGTAATGAACTTAAAAAAAATATCTGTAGCTATGCGAATTATTAATTCTGAATTTTCAAAATGTGATTCGTCTTCAGTATTATTTTCTAAATCTTATGAAGCCCATAATTCTCAAGTTGTTTCATTTATATCTCCTATTGATAAACAAGGTAATATAACTTCGAGAGGAATGAACAGTGGAAATAATGGAGTAAAAAAAAGAAGTGTTAATTCAGATGTAAATTGGAGAAATGTTACTATTATATATCCTGTAAAATCAAAAAATAAATCAGATGAATTTTCTTTATATATGGTAAGATTATATCCAAAAGAAAATGAAGATAATATTTTTAATTTGGATGAGAGAATGAAATTTATAAATGAATTTTCGATAAAAAATGTAACTTCTTTGAGTCTTAATCGAAAATACATTCGATTATTAATAAATAATATTACTTCTATATCCTATGATTCTCCAACTTTATTTAATGGAGGATGTGTTGGAGTGAATATTTCATATAAAACAGATAAAGGAAAAATAAAAAATCTCTCTTCTTCTACAGAAATGATGAATGGTAGGAAATAATTATGATATTTAAAAAAAATAAAAATAAAGGAAATATGGTCTTTGTTTTAACAGTATCTGCCTTGATAATTACAATAGCTTCATCAATAGCAATTTTATGTTCTATAATGTTAAACTCTGCAAAAGATGAAATTTTAAATAATCAACTTAATTTTATAGCTTCATCAGCTAAAGCACAAATAATGTATAGACTTCAAGCTGTACAGTATAGAAATACTTCTGAAGAATTGAGAAATTTATTGGAGAAGGATTGGGAAAATATTGTTCTTGGAAACACTGATAATTTTACTTTTGATCCTTCTTTTGATTCGTCTTTTGCTATTGATGAGACTTGTCAAGCTAAACTTGATTTTAAAAATGGAAAATATTCTTCTAAGTGTAATTTTTATGGTACATCCTCTTCTGAAGATGTACCAGCTTATTCAATGGATTTAAAAATATCTGCTGTTTCAAATAATAAGAAAAAATTTTTTAGAGCAATGGTTTCGAGAAAATGGCCATTTTGTCTTTCTTCTGGGACATATAAAGCAAATATAATGAGTGGCAGTATAATTGATGGAGACATATATTCTGGATATACAGATGAAAATATCGGCATTACTGTTAAAAATACGGATAGTATCCCTTCAGAAATTGAAGGTGATTTGATAGTAAAAAAAGTTTCTAAAAAATCAGAAAAAGGGCGTTATTTAAAGGAATTATTTTTTCAAAATAAAGATGAAGAGATTGGAATTGCTTTTGATTCTGAATCAGAAGAAGTTCACAAAGGAAATATTATTTATACTGAAAATACATTTTATACAGATGGATTAGATAGTGCTCTTGCTTCTCTTGTTCATGAATCTAACCCTAAAATTATTGATAATGTACTTCTTGAAAAAGGAATTTTAAGAAATATCCAATCATATCAAAATATTTCAGATAAAGATATAAATTTAAAAGATTATATTTCTGATACATATAATATATCACAAAAACAATATATGGAACCAACTATTTCAAAATTATCTGATCAACTTGATGAATTATTAAAAACAAGTAACAAAGTATATATTCTCCAAAATAGGTTAAAATTAGCTGGACTTGATTCCGATATTGCTATGGATAATCCTACTTTGAGAGGTGAATCTTCTTATAAAATAAATGGTAGTGTCATTGCTTTTCCAAGTTTTTTTAAAAACATTAGGGAAGATATAGAAGAAGAGGATATGTCTTTTGGAATTGAGGCGAGAAATTGCACTTTATATATAAATGGAGATCTTATTCTAATTGGTGATTCAGAAAATTTGAGATATTCTTCAGAAGAGATTAATCGTATAATAATGCCCAATAATATTAGTTTAAAATCCACTAATAAAACCTCAACAAATGTAATACCTTATTTAAAAGGGACTAAAACATCTATTATTGTAAATGGAAATATATTTTTATCTGGTGGCTATATAGAATCAGCTGAAGAGAGATTGGCCATATATTCAAATGAAAATATGTATTTAAGACCAATACTTATTACAGATAATTCCCCTCAGTCAGTATTTAAAGGAGCTTTAGCTTGTAGAAAAAGTTTACAAGTAATAACTTCTTCAAATTTGACTTCAAATAACCATGATTCTTGTAGAATGAAAATTTATGGGGCTATTGTATGTGGTATGGAAAATTCAAGGAATGAGGAAAATAATTTTAAAAACAGCTTATTTGGTGATACTGATAAATCTATTGATATTAGCTATTTAGATATTACATATAATTCTGAAAATATTGATTTTTTAAATAGAACAATAGGGGTTCCCATGTTGACTTTTTGGAGTGATATATAAAAATATATCTGAAATATAATTCAAAAATAGCCATGGAGCATTATAAGATATGAAAGACAAATATTTTAAAAAAATTTTGCTTGAAAATGATTGGATATAAAAAAGAATCAGTGGAAGTCATCATATTTTAGAGAAAAATGGAAAAATTATTATTTCTGTCCATGGTAAGGATATAAAAGGATTAGTGGAATAGTCAGATAACAAAATTAATGAAAATGTATGACATAGAATGATTGTTATCATCAAAAAAAGGGAAAAAAAATCTCTTTTTTGATGTTTTTTTTTCCTTTTTATGCTATAATATAATAGAACAATAGTGTAAAAATATAGGGAGAGTGATATTTTTATGAAAAAGAAAAAAAGCAATGGTATGATTTTAATAAC
>CADAWZ010000006.1 GCA_902791745.1 uncultured bacterium | reverse complement strand
ACAACCTAAAGAGGAACAGCCTAAAGAGGAACAACCTAAAGAGGAACAATCTAAAGAGGAACAACCTAAAGAGGAACAACCTAAAGAGGAACAACCTAAAGAGGAACAACCTAAAGAAGAAGTAACAGAATCTGAAGAAAAAGCTGAACAGGAAGAACTTGGCAATTCAAACCCAAATAATGAAGATGATAAAAAAAAAACAAGGGTTTTAAACAGCCACAATAAAACACGAAATCAATCTGACGAAATATTTTATTATTCTTACACTTCAATTTCTATATCTTACAGTCCTAATGTTTTATAGTTCGTGATAAAAACACTCTAAAAAAATAGGCTATCTTATAATAAGATAGCCTATTTTTTTAGAGTATTTTTACTCAAAATCCATTTCAAATGTTCTTTTTATCTCCTGAACAAAGAAGAAAGCAATATCTTCATTTTGAAAAATAGAATCATAAAACAAATTTACTTTGTCTAAATATTTCCTTGTATCTGGAATATAAACTCTTGTCTTAAAATCCAAATATACACAATATTTTATAAAACTACTTCTTCTTACTTCTACTTTTTCTGCTTCATAATAGATATTTGAAATATTATCTTTTGAAATAAACAAAGAACCCTTTTTTGAACTTATATTTATTCCTGAAGGAGAAAAAATATATTCTGTATCTATATTTGTCAAGATAGGTATAACAGTTCTAAGATATATAGGAATAGCTAAAACTATTATATATATAAGAATAATCAAAAACATTGCAGAACCAGATGAATGAGCAGCCTGCCAGAAAAAATTCTTTAAATATTTTTCAAAAAAAATGCTCAAATATTTACCACCAAATGCAAAAATTCCAAAAAATATAATTAAAGAAAAAAATAAAATTGGACCTCCCCACTTATTTGGAAAAAATTCTCCCCCTGTTGAATTAATTTTAAATCCATCTGTTGTTTTTTCAAATTTAACATCTTTTGGTAATTTTATATCTTCAAGCTGAATTGGCTGTATATTTTTCATATTTTTATAATCCACTTAAATTTTTATAGATACTTTAATTTTGCTATTTTATATGTTATTTTCTTGTGAATCCTCATCTCCATAGACTTCTCTAATAAGTGGAAATGTACTCCAAGCCTTTGGCCAACCACAATAAAAAGCAAGTTGTGTGACTATCTCCACAACTTCTTCTCTTGTTATTCCATGCTTCTTTCCTATTTCCAAATGTGCTTTTAATTGAGGATAAAGTCCTGCAGAAAATAATGCTGAAATAGTTATCATACTTCTATCTCTTGCACTCAATTTATCTTCTCTTGACCAAACTTCACCAAACAAGACATCATCATTTAATTCCGCAAATTTTGGTGCAAGATCACCTAAAAAATCTCTTCCTGCTGTCTGCTTTTTAGCCATATTTTTCTTTTGCCCTCCCCACAGATAAAAAATATTATTAATAATTTAACAAATAAAAAATAAAACTATAAAAACATTTTTTTTCTATAGTTTATTAAATCCTCTTTTTGTAGAAAGATATAAAAAAGAAGCAGGGAGTTAGAAAGACTTCCCTGCTTCTTTATAAAATTTTATGCAAGTAATGAAGTTACAAATTCAGGAATTTTTTCAAAATCTGTTTCTTCTGGATTCCAAAGTGAGCGGATATTCTCAGGAATTACATTAAATCCAGCATCTTTTAGTTTTTCCTGCAAAATTTTTACAGATTCACCACTCCAACCATAGCAACCAAAAACACCTGCTTTTTTATTTTTAAATTTCAACTGTTTTGCAAATTCGATCCAACCTGCGACACTTGACAAAATACTATTACTTACAGTAGGAGACCCTACAGCTATTGCTTTTGATTTAAAAACTTCTGTCATTATTTCGTTCTTATCTGCTTTTGCAATATTAAAAACTTTTACAACTGTATTTGGGCTTTGTTTACTAATCTCATATGCTATCTTGTGAGCAATTTTCTGAGTACCTTCCCACATTGTATCATATGCAACTGTTATTTGATCTTCTTGATAAGCCTTAGCCCATTCTGCATATTTTTCTACAATCTGCATTGGATTATCTCTCCAAATTGCACCATGAGAAGGGGCAATTATATCTATAGGCAAATTCAATTTTGCAAGCTCATCTAATTTCTTTGTCAACATCATAGAGAATGGATTTAGTATGTTTGTATAATATTTAATTGCTTCTTTATACAAAAGATGTTGGTCTGCTTTGTCATTGAATAGTTCTGCAACAGCAAAATGTTGTCCAAAGGCATCATTTGAAAATAAAATATTGTCTTCTGTCAAATATGTTGCCATTGAATCTGGCCAATGTAACATCTTCATCTCAACAAATATCAGTTTCTTTCCATTTCCAATTTCGACACTGTCTCCAGTTTTTACAACATGAAAATTCCAACCACGCTTTCCATATTGCCCTTCTATAAATTTTACAGCAGTAGCGGTACAATAAATAGGAGTATTGGGAATTTTTTCCATCAATGCTGTCAAAGAACCTGAATGATCACATTCAGCATGATTTGCCACTATGAAATCAATTTTATTTAAATCAATCTCTTTTTCCAAATTTTCTACAAACTCAAAACGATGTGGAATCCAAACAGTATCAATTAAAACAGTCTTTTCTTCTTCAATCAAATAAGCATTCTGACTTGAGCCATTCATAATTGAATAATCATCACCATGAAAAGTCTCAAGTTCCCAATCTATATAACCAACCCAACTGACATTATTTTTAATATGTTTTCTCATTTAATTACTCCATATTTTTTTATATTATCAAAAATTATCTTACATAAAAAAACAACTTGTTAGTGAAAAATTTCAAAAACAAGTTGTTTTATACTAAAAAACTAATTTACTTGTTTAACCACTTTATAGCTTCATCCCATTTTGTATCTTTTGCAAATTGAAGTTCTCCATAAGTAGGTTTTGATACTTGTGAATTATTCATTTCTATACTGAGTCCATGAGCTCCATTGTGAGCTGATGAATGCTGTTCAGCAATAATTGCATTTTCAAGTGAAGCCATCATCTCTTTTGCAGCTGCTTTTAAACCATCATTTTTGATTGCTGGATCATTTACAAGTTTTTCTGCAAATTGATATTGGTCTTTAAATCCATGCCAAGATTTAGTCTGATTGATGAGCTTTTTAATCTCTGCTTTATCTTCAGAAGATAAATTCGAATTCATCATTGTTTGAGCAAATTTGTCTGAAGCCTGTGTTACTTCTGGCATCTTAGCAAGGTCTACTGCAGATAATGTAGAAATGCTTGGGAATCCTTCACTTTCATTGACCATTGCCATTGCTACATCTCTTGGGTTAACATCAAGTTTAGAACTTAAAGCCTGTTGCATTTTTGAAGCAACTTTATCTGAGAATATCTTAGCATAAGGCCAACCATCGCCACCTTCTGTATTCTGTGAAGCAACGAGGAAATCACCAGCATTTGAAAGTTCATGTGCAACTTCTGTTGAAGCCATAAGACAAGCATCAAACCCGATAATGTTAATTTTTTGACCTGTCTTTTTCTCTGCATCCATAATTCCATCTTTGAGACTTGGAGTTGAAGCAAAATCATTGTGAGAAATATCTTGTAATGCACCTGGCCAACCTGCACCGTGATCAGACATAATCAAAATATAATTTTCTGCTGGAAATTCTTTCATTCCCCACTGTATAAAATCAGAGAGAACTTTTGGATCAGACATATTTACCTGACCAAGGTCTGCAAGAGCAGGAGAATTTATATTTGATAAATCATTATCTTTTGTCAAATAAAAACGCTTACAGCCATCCCAACCACCACTAAGAGAAGATGGCCTATCACCTCTATCAAGCTGTGCAACAAGATTCATTTCATTTGAAGAACCTACTGACTCGAGTTCTGCAACATCTTTCACAAGTGCAGTTTCGAGATTATTGTCTGCAGCTGAATAAAGAAGAACTGTCCATTTCTTTTTTGTTTTTTCTATTGAATCACTACCAGAATTTAAAGAAACACTATCACCAACCGCAACATTTTCCTGTTGAGGTGTACTTACTTTAGCTCTTTCAGTATTTACTGATGGGAGATTGTAATTGTTACTGGCAAAATTTATTGAACCAATATTAGACATTCTTTGTCAGCCCCTTTCTATTTTACACCTAAAAAATTAGGAATTCTTCTTTTACATTATAACATATACAAAAAATAAATAAATAAACAAATTGTAAAAAAAATGGTAATAATCAAGGTAAAAAATTAAATTTTTGTAAAATTTAATCAAAAAAATGCAAAATCTTAAAAATTAAATTTAAATTATAAAAAAAAGCTCTGCTCAAAAATGAACAAAGCTTTTTAGTTATAAAATATAGAAATATTAATTATTTATTTGTTGCTTGTGCGACTACTGCTGCGAGTTTTTCGAACTCAGGAAGCTTTTTGCAAAGCATATAGGAAGTATTGTGATATACTTTCCAATAATCAGATGCTTTGCAATATGGTCTTAACTGCATCATAGGTCCCATTGGCTTGAACTCTGTAATTGTGCATTCTGGAACTGGGGAATCAAGAACGCCCTCACATTTCAAAACTTCTGCTTTCAAATCTTTTGTTAATTGATCAATATCTGTTCCTGCTGGAGCTTGGAATGTTATATCAACTCTTCTTACATCATTTGAAGAGAAATTCTGAATAGTATTTGTGAGAACTGCATTATTGCCGACAACTGTTCTGATTTTGTCAAGTGTATCAATAGATGTTGAGAAAACACCAATTTCAACAACTGTACCTGTTACACCATTAACAGATATTGTATCTCCAACTTTGAATGGACGGAGGAAAAGAAGAAATGCACCAGCTGCAAAGTTTGAGAGAAGACCAGACCAAGCCATACCGATTGCAACACCAGCTGCACCGAGGAGAGCTGCAAATGTTGTGGTCTGTATGCCAAGTAGACCCATACAAGCAATAACCAATAATATCTTTAAAACAATATCTGAAGATGTTACTATATATTTTGAAAGAGTCTCATCTATATTCTTCTGCTTCCCAATATGGTCTTTTATCAATCCTTTTAGCCAAGAAATAGCCCAATTACCAACAATAAGAACTACAAGAGCTCCAAGAATATTCCAAATAGAATTTGTCAATGGAGCAATAGCATTACCTATTGCAGTTCCCAAACTATTAAAATCAATACTCAATTTATTATTCTCCTTTAAATTTAAATTTTTTACCCTGTCTTATATCTTTTTCCTCAAATTTCTGCATTATAGTATCAGTGAGCAATTTTACATTCCATCTCGGTGCCACTATGTTTCCCGAAACAGACCTTGAAAAAAGTCTCTGAATATAAAGTCCATCTCTAAGATATTCGACAAAGTCAGTAATAAAATCACTATATTCTTCTATATCCCATACTTTAAAATGGGTTTCATTATATATCTGTTCAAGTTTTGTATCTTTTACTATTTGAAGCTGATGAATTTTTAATATATCTATCGGAAGATTCGATATAACCTCACAGCTTCGCAACATCATCTCCTTTGTTTCTCCAGGAATTCCCAAAATTATGTGTGCTGCAACTGTTAATCCATGTTTTTTTACCCTATTTGCAGCGTCCACGAAATCTTCAAAAGTATGACCTCTGTTTATAAATTTTAGACTCTCATTATAAACAGATTGCAATCCAAGCTCAACAGTAACAAAATATTTTTGATTTATCTCTTCAAGCAATGTCAAAACATCTTCTGGCACACAATCAGGACGAGTTCCAAGAGCTAATCCCAAACAACCTTCTTCCTCAATAGCCTCATAATAAATCTGCCTCAATTTATCTACTGGAGCATAAGTATTGGTAAAAGGTTGAAAATAGGCTATAAAACCTGCATATTTTTCAGGATGTTTTAAATGTTCCATTACATAGTGAATCTGTGTTTTTATGGGATTTGGAATTGAACTTACTGGACTAAAACTTGAATTGTCGCAAAAAATACAACCACCAATTCCCTTTGTACCATCTCTATTTGGACAAGAAAAACCTCCATCTAAACTGACTCTTATAACATTTTGACCGAATTTTTTTTTCAGCATATATGTATAAGTTCTGTAATATTTTTCAAGAGGGCGATATTCTTCCATTTTTACATAAAACCCTTTTTTATCCGTTCTTTAAAATAACTCCCTCTATCACTGTAACAAGATTATCTGTTTTTTCAATAGCACTCATAATCAAATCATAAATCTGTGTCCATTGAAGAATATACAATACATCTTCTGGCTTTTCTCTCTTACCTTCATAAAGTTCTGCATAGGCAAGACGAACCAAAGTTGTCGCCTGTTTTCTCATTGATTCAATCTTTGTTATAGTATTATCCATATCTTTTATTTTTTCAAGACCATCAATGAGTATTTTAATCTCTTTTATCATCTGATCCAATATAACAGAGAGGTCTTTTGCCGTAGATGTTATTTTTGGTAAATCAAGAAGCCCAATTCTTATTGATACAGATTTTATTAAATGTATCACATCGTAATGCCTTCTATTGATCTCATGTATATCTTCTCTATCAAGAGGAGTTAAAAAGTTTTTATACAATTCATGATTTACAGTTCTTACTGTTGTATGACATTTTTCCTCAAGTTCATTTATTTTTTCAAAAAATTCTTCAGAATCAGATTCACCAGAGAGAATTTTTACCAAAGACTCAGAGGCTTCCTCCAACATTTTGCTTTCTTCTTTAAAAAATTCAAAAAACTTGACATTTTTGGGCAAAAAATTAAAAGGCATAAATTTCTGCTCCTATTATTTTATATTTTCTGCCATTTTCTCTTCATTTTCATATATATTGAAAAGTGAAGAGCAATCAGCTATTTTTATGACTTTCAAAACAGTTGAACCAGCATTAACTATATTTAATTTCTTATTCTGTTCACTTAAAATTCTTGAAATTGAAAAAAGAACTCTCAACCCCATACTACTCAAATAATTAGAGTCTTTAAAATCTATTATTATATCGTATTTTTTGGTTTCACATAAATGTTTCAGAATGCCTTCAATCTCATCAGAGATAGTTGCATCAAATCTCTTTGTCAATTTTACTGTGGTATAATTTGGATTAACGGTCGATTGTTGAATTTCAGCCGCCATAAAAAGCCTCCTTAGCTTTATCCCCTATATTTTTGGGGAATTTAAAAAATTTCACATTACTTACTTTTTTACTATAAAAACTGTTGCCTCAAGAAAAGTTCCCTTGACATCCCTGTGAAGAAGAATATCAAGCCAAGCATCAAAAGTATTTTTCTTTCCAATGACTTTACATTCTATTGTCTGTCTATCGGAATTACTAAATTCTTCTATCAAATTATAAATTTTTTCTCTCGTCTCTTCCTCAACAATATGCCATATATGCAGAACATCAGTAGAATTGTTATCATATCCCAATAGCTGACTTGCTGCATCATTTATCATTGTAATTCTCCCTCTTTTTCCAAAAGTAAAAACTGGAACATGTGGGAGATTCTCAACTTTCTCTTTAAAAACAGTGAGATTGTTAATTTCCTTCTCCATGAGCTTTGACTCTGTTATATCCATTATGATTTCCAATTTTAAAAGCCCACCCCATTGTTCACCATAATCTACAACTTTACTCAAAGATTTATACCATCTGTCATTTGATTTAAATTCCAATGGTATTGTTTTTATGTCTTTTTTATTTTTGCAAATCTGTTCATTTATACATTCTTCACATGGTGAATTTCTCTGTTTTAAAAGGAGTTGATAACACTTTTTACCTATGGGATCATTACCTAAAAACTTTTCAGCAATGGCATTTGCTGCAATAATCTCATAATTTTCAGGATTTACAAGATATATGGCAATTCCAATCTTGTCAAGAATACTGAAAAAAAATCGCATGTGTTCTTTGCTCATAACAAGAGATTCTGTATCAATATTAGTCATCTTTCCTCATGTTATCCTCATTTCTAACAGTCTTTCTTTTTATTAAAGTAGATATATTTCCTTTTTCATCATCATATCTATAGTTTATTTCATCCATAAGCTCTCTAATTAGAAGAAGACCATAACCACCATCATCTCTTCTCGTATTAAATTCTTCTGGAGCTTCTAAAACCCTTGTTGGATCAAATGGTATTCCCTTGTCTTTTATGACGACAGTTATTTTTTCGTCATCTGTCCAAGCATCAGCAGTATAGTGAGCTTTTGATTGAGGAAATCCATACATTATCACATTCACGCAAATTTCTTCAACTGCAATCAAAATATCATTTATATCATCAGCACTAAATCCCCCACCTATTGCAACTCTCTCAACATATTCAAGAGTTTTTGTTATATCGTCCATTTTATCGGAAAGATTTAATGCAAATGAATCCATAGGAGACTTTTTAGGTCCAGGCTCTAAAAAACGAAGTAACATCAGACATCTATCATCTGTAACTTGGTTATTTGAATATTTATTTAGTGATGAAAAAACATTTTCCGATATTTCTGCAAGAGGTTTAAAGCGTAAATTTACAGCTTTTCTCTCTAATTTTTCCTCTCCATATTCCTTGCCATTTTTATTTGTTGTTTCAGTCAAACCATCTGTATATAGGAATAAAAGATCATCTTTTTCAATAGATATTTCTTTCTGCTCATAAGTTGATTTTTCTACAACACCAAGTGGCATCCCCTTTGTTTTAAGCGGGACTACATCTCCATTTTTTCTTATCAAAAAACCAGAATTATGACCAGCAGAGACATATTTCAATGTTTTCTGTTTTGTATCGACAACAATTAAAAGAGTTGTAACAAACATGTCAATTCTGTTTGAATTTCTCAAAAATTCATTTGTTTTTTCCAAAATCTTTTTGGGATCATGAAAAAAGTTACTGACAGTCCACATTATACTTCTTGCAATTGCCATAAAAATTGCTGCAGGGCTACCTTTTCCAGAGACATCAGCGATCAAAAATAAATATTTATTTTCTTCAAGCTCACGCCAATCATAAAAGTCTCCCCCCATCTCTTTTGTCTGTTCAAGTGTAGAATGTAGTTCAAAAAAAGGATTTTCAACTTTTTTCAAAGGAAGAATAGATGACTGTAAAAAAGAAGCAAATTCAAGCTCTTTTTTCAATCTTTCTCTTTCTGTTGTATCATCAAAAAGATGTGCCTTGTTTAGAGCTATAGCAGTAGTATTTGAAATAAATTCGAGAAGTTCTAAATCATTATTTGAAAATGGCGGATCGTCATTACCATTTATCAATTCAATCATTCCAATTAAAGTCTGTTTGTGAAGCATTGGAACACAGGCAATACTTCTGACATTTAATTTCATTTTTCTCTCAAAATCATCTTCATAATCTTGAAATTTACTAATGTCATCAAGCATAATTTGTTTTCTATTCCTAATACAATAACCTTTTATGCCTAAATCACTTTTTATTTCAAAACCACTTAAAACAATTCCAGAAGGATTTATGCAATTACTACAAATTGCTTTATTCTTTTCATTATCATAAAGCCAAAAAGCCCCTCCCTCAACATTCATCTCATTTACAATTTTTGAAAGAACAGTATCCAAAAGGAAATTGATATTGAAACTGGAGTTAAACAACCTTCCAATATCATAATAAAATTTATATCTGTCCTCCATAGAGGCTTTTACTTTTTTTGTAGTATTCATAATTAGCTCTTCAATAATGTATAATTGTATGTTTTTTATATATTCGACAAAATATGTCTCAACTCTTTTTTTATTTTACAAATTATCTTTTTTTATAATCATCTTTAAATCTTGTTTTATTTTTTCTGCAAGGCAAAAAGCCAAATTTACAGGAACAGCATTTCCAATCATTTTATAACCAACAGCTAAATTTGAATATTTAAATATAAAATCATCTGGGAAAGTTTGGATTCTTGCACATTCTCTCACAGACAATCTCCTATATAAATTTTCTTGTCCTTTTACAAATTCTCTTTTATCTTGTTCAATAAAAATCATTTTGGGAGCTTGTGGGTGAATTGGTGCATGTCGCCCTCCTGCTTGAATTGTAAAAGAAGGCTCATTCCAAGTTCTTACACGATTCCTCGACATGTAAATTGTTGAAAATCCTCCAATCATATATTCGTGATTAGGAAGAACACAAAACTCAGCATTAGTGTAATTTTTTTCTTTTGCAGGAATTGCAGAATCTTTTAAATCCCAAATGACATCTTTTAAAACTGGTCTATATTTGTGTTCTTTAGGAAATTCAAAAGTTAAATTTAAATCATTTCTGTAACCAACAAAAATTACACGCTTTCTATCTTGTGGGACATCATAATCATTTGCATTTAACAATTTAAAACTCAAATGATAACCAGATTTTTCGAACAAATTTTTGATATTTTCAAGTGCTTTTGAATGTCTTTTTGATAACATTCCAGATACATTTTCAGCTAAAAAGAAAAGAGGTTGTTTAGCTCTTAAAATTCTGATGAACTCATAAAAAAGTTTACCTCTTTCATCTTCAATTCCTCGCAATGTTCCTGCCTCACTCCAACTTTGACATGGTGGACCACCTATAATTCCAATACAATCAGGAACATCTTTTGTGTCAATACTTTTTATACTTCTTTTATCTAAATGTACTTTTGGAAAATTATATTCAAATGTCTCCCAAATAGATGAATCAAATTCATTTGCCCAAATTATGTCAAAACCTGCTTTTTCAAAACCTTTATCAAGTCCCCCAGCCCCTGAAAAGAGACTTACAATTTTATTGTTCATAATGTTACTTTAAAATAAAAAATGCCACAAATTATATGTGGCGTTTAAAATAAAAAATGCCGAAGATCGGAATCGAACCGATAAGGGATAAATCCCACCGGTTTTTGAGACCGGCGCGTCTGCCTATTCCGCCACTTCGGCATTGTAAAACAAACAATTAATTTGTTTTACGGTAAATATAATTCTATGTTTTTTTTTCTATTCCTTCTTTTTAAAAAATATTTTTTTATTTTTTTAAAAAACGCTTTTATCTAACTATTCGATATCTATCCATTAAATATTTTCCAACACTTTGAACCGCAACTTGGACAAGAATATGTAGGAGTTTGACGCTCTTGAACGCCATACTCGCAATTAGTACATCTGTACATTTTGAAACTCCCCATATTAGTAACATCACTAGATTTCCATTGTCCACCGACTTTACCGCAGTTTAAACACTTCGTAGGTTTTACATCATCAACCTGTCCTGATTTACATGATTGACACACCCAATATCTCATATTTATCCTTTCCCCTTTCAACTATTTTAATCATTATTATATTATCTTTTAGATATTATACTTTTTATATTACAACTTGCCTTTTTTCATCATTTGCAATAAATACAGCTGTTATTACTTTCTTAGTTGATTTATAAGTAGAAGCATAATCTCTCGACTCTATCTGCTCTTTTCCTTTTTTCCTTTGATAAGATATACCTCTTGAATTTTTAGCAAATTTAAATTCAAGAACTATTATTTTTTCTTTAAATACTATTACAACATCTGAACGACCTTTAAATGTATGAACTTCGGAAAAATATGTTATTTTTGCTCCACTAAGTAACATTAAAAATAAAGATCGATACCAAGCCTCATCCCTATTTTTGTAATCATCATAAGGAACACCTTTTAAGGCTTCGTTAAATATATTTACTATCTGTGAAATATTTTCTGACTCTAAAGATAACCAAATATCATTACTAAATCCAGCAAAATCTTTTATATTATAAAAATTATCAAGATAAAGTCTATCCATTGAACTGCGAACTTCTTCATTTGGATAATCAAGAATAAGAATATTACCTCTTCTTTCTTTTATTGTCAAATAACCTGCCTGATATAAAAAACTCTCTACAGAAGTATTTTCTATTTCCTGAGAACTTATAAAATCTGAAGTGACTCTTTTTTGGATGTATTCTTTTGGTTCTTTAATTTTATGTTCTTTTAAATATTTAGCAAGAAAAGAAGGCATTCCTGAATCATACCAATAATTATCAAAATTTGAATCATCAAAAAAATTTAATACTGAAAATGGATTATATACTCTTACTTTACCATCAAATGAAAAACCATCATAATAATCTTTTATTTTCTCCAATAATTCTTCTTTAGTAAAAGAAAATTTTTTCATTGGCTGTTCAAAGAAATCTACAAAATTATCTTCGAGTTCTTTTTGAGTATATCCGACAATATCGCTGTACTTTTCAGTCATAGATATATCTTTCAAATTATTGAATCCAGAAAAAATTCCAGTTTTACTAAATTTAGAAATCCCTGTTATAAAGACAAATTTTACTTCTTTACAATCTTTTAGCAAACCATAAAAAGGACGAAGAGCCTCTCGCATTTCATTTGCTTTTTCTAAATTATCGATATTGTCTGTAATTGGCTTATCATATTCATCTATTAAAACTACAACTGAAGCAAATTGTTCATATAGTACACTAATTATGTTTAATAATAATTTGCCTGCTTTTTGATTTAAAGAGACATCTAATTTATTTTTTTCAACAAACTTTTCAAGATAAAATACAATAGAATCATTTAATTCGTCACTATTTTTATAAGCTGTTAAATGTCCCATGTCAATTCTTATGACACCTGCAGGATTTTTTGCTTGTTCTTTTACCCATTCTTCAGCATAAAGACCTTTAAATAATTCAACCTCACCTTTAAACATCGCTTCAAGTGTAGATATTGTTAAAGATTTTCCAAAACGGCGAGGGCGAGAAAAAAAATAACATTTTCCATTCTCTATCATTTTTAATATTTGTTTTGTTTTATCAACATAAAGATAATTTTCTTTACGAATGTCTTCAAAACTTTGAATACCTATTGGAAGTTTTTGCATTTTTTCTCCTATTATTAACTCGGAAATTAAATAATTGGTTTATTTTCTAATTAGTGCGAATTTCATTTTTGGATAAGCCAATGAACGGAAATAGAGCGAAGCGGAGCCTTAAGTGAATGGCTTATCCAAAAACTAAATATTATTTTTTTCTTAACATTTTTAAAAATTGCTGTAAAAACCGAATTATTCAAATTCTATTTTATTTATTATACCACAATCCATCAGACAAAGCAAATAAAAAAGTTCCTCTTGCTAAAATTAACAAAAGGAACTTTTATTTAATCAAATGTTACAAAAATACTGAATCGAGATTCTATTTCTGCATTTCAAGAACATTTTTGAAAGCATTCATTCTGCGGATTACATCTTTTTCTGCTTCTTCAAAAATCTTCTCAGCTGTTTCAGCACCATATTTCTTAATCAAGAGTTTATAACGATTTTCACCCTTTACAAAAGCGTTGAACTCTGATTTTGGCTCTGGAGTTTCCCAAGTCAATGGTTTGTCTGATGCTGGATTATATCTATAAAGTGGCCAATATCCACTGTCAACAGCATTCTTTTGCTCGACTTGAGTCTTCTGCATATTGATACCGTGAGCAATACATGGAGCATAGGCTATAATTATAGATGTTCCATTGTAGGCTTCAGCTTCTGCAAATGCTTTCATTGCCTGCTGACGATTTGCACCAAGAGCGATCTGTGCTACATATACATTGCCATAACTCATGCACATAAAGCCAAGATTTTTCTTTGGTGTTCTCTTACCGTTACTTGCAAATTTAGCAATAGCACCAATTGGTGTTGATTTTGAAGACTGACCACCAGTATTTGAATAGACTTCTGTATCAATTACAAGAATGTTGATATTCTTACCAGAAGCTACAACATGGTCAAGACCACCGTAACCGATATCATAAGCCCAACCATCGCCACCGATACACCATACGCTCTTGTCAACAAAGTAATCAGCAAAACTCTTGATTGTCATTGCCAAGCATTTTGCTTTGCCTTCTGCTGTCTTGATGAATTCATCAGCAACTTTTGCAATTTCAGCCTGGGCTTCGATGTCTGATTTTTCTTTGCAATCCCAGCGATCAAGAGCTTTTTTGAGAACATCTGTAAATGCACCTTCTGGAACTTCAGCAATAAATGCTTCTACTGCGTTCTTCAAAGCAGCTCTCTTTGAATCAACAGCTAATCTCATACCAAATCCATATTCTGCATTGTCTTCAAAGAGTGAATTTGCCCATGCTGGACCTCTTCCTTCTTTTGTCTTTGTATATGGAATACTTGGGAATGAACCACTATAAATTGATGAACAACCTGTTGCATTTGCAACAATCATTCTTTCACCAAACAACTGTGAAAGCATCTTGACATAAGGTGTTTCACCACAACCTGCACAAGCACCTGAGAACTCAAACAATGGTTTTACAAATCCAAGATTCTTGATTGTCTTTGTGTTTGCATCAATATTGTCTGTTGCATTGTCAAAGAATTTATAATTTTCTGTTTCGCCATTTTCTCTTGCTTTTTCAAGTGTTGTGAATTCAAGAGCTTTATTCTTTGCGATACAAGTTTCAACACAGACACCGCAACCAGTACAATCATCAACATAAACTTGAAGAACAAATTTCTTGCCCTCAACTGCCTTTGGTTTAATTTCAGCTGTCTTAAATGTTGCTGGAGCATTCTTTAACTCTTCATCTGTCAAAATCTTTGCTCTGATTGCAGCATGTGGACATGAGCTTACGCACATATTACACTGGATACAAGATTCTTTTACCCACTGTGGAACTCTTGGAGCAATTCCTCTCTTGTCATATTTTGCTGTTCCTGTTGGAAGTGAGCCATCAAATGACATATGAGAAACAGGGATTCCGTCGCCTTTGAGATGTGCGATTGGTTCAAATATATTCTTTGCAAATGTATCTGCATCTTCAGGAATGAGTTTGTGTTCTACATATACTGAATTTACTTCTGCAGGAACATCTACTTTTATCAAAGATTCACATGCTCTGTCAACACAAGTCCAGTTCTTTTGTACGACTTCGTCGCCCTTCTTAGCATAAGTCTTTTTGATTGACTTTTTGATAAGTTCAATAGCGTGATTTTCTTCAAGTACGCCTGAAACCTTGAAGAATGCTGTCATCATAACTGTGTTGATTCTTCCACCAAGACCAAGTTCTGTTGCAATCTTTAGAGCGTCGATTGTGTAGAATTTAATCTTTCTGTCAATGATGATCTTCTGCATATCAGCTGGAAGGTGCTTAAATGCTTCTTCAGCTGTCCATTCAGAGTTGAGAAGGAATACACCATTTTCTTTGATTCCGCCGATCATATCAAATCTGCCTAAGTATGCAGGGTTATGACATGCAACGAAATCTGGGTGTGTTACTGTATATGTTGATCTTATTTTGTTCTTTCCAAATCTCAAGTGAGAAATTGTGCTGCCATAAGATTTCTTTGAATCATATACAAAATAACCCTGTGCATATTGATCAGTGTTATCACCAATGATTTTGATAGAATCTTTGTTTGCACCGACTGTTCCATCACTACCAAGTCCCCAGAATGTGCAACTTATTGTGCCTTCTGGTTCAGTGATGATTTCTTCTGAACAATCTATTGAAAGATGTGTTACATCATCGTCAATACCGACTGTGAAGTTGTGTGTTCCCTTGCCTGCTAAATGTTTATATACACCATTTACCATTGAAGATGTGAATTCTTTACTTGAAAGTCCATATCTTCCACCGATGATTTTAATATCTCTACCTTTGAGAGCTGCAACTACATCGAGATAAAGTGGTTCGCCTGTTGAACCTGGTTCTTTTGTTCTGTCGAGAACTGCAATTCTCTTAACAGACTGTGGAACTGTTTTTGCAAATAATTCAGCAGCAAATGGTCTATAAAGTCTTACGATTACAAGACCAACTTTTTTGCCTTTTGCTCTTAAGTAGTCTATTGTCTCTTCTATTGCTTCGCAAGAAGAACCCATTGCTACAATTATATCTTCAGCTTCAGGATCGCCATAGTAATCAAATATATGATACTGTCTTCCTGTCTTAGCTGCTACTTTATCCATATATTCTTGTACAATACCAGGAAGTGCGTCATAATATTTATTTACAGTTTCTCTTCCTTGGAAATATACATCTGGATTCTGAGCTCCTACTTTCATATATGGCTTTTCTGGTCTTAAACCTCTCTGACGGAATCTTTCTACATATTCCATTTCGGGTTCAAGGAGTTCTCTCAAGGTATCATAAGAAATTTCATTAACTTTTGTTATTTCATGTGAAGTTCTGAAACCATCAAAGAAATGTACAAAAGGAACTTGTGATTTTAATGTTGCTAAATGTGCAACTGTTGCAAGATCCATGATTTCTTGCGTATTGGTTGAAGAAAGAAGTGCAAAACCTGTATTTCTTACAGCCATTACATCAGAATGATCTCCAAAAATTGAAAGAGACTGAGCGGCTAAAGCTCTTGCTGCAACATGGAAAACTGTTGGAAGCATTTCACCAGCAATTTTATACATGTTAGGGATCATAAGAAGAAGACCTTGAGAAGCAGTAAATGTTGTTGTCAAAGTTCCTGCTGAAAGTGATCCGTGGACTGCACCTGCAGCACCTGCTTCGGATTGCATTTCTACAATATTAAGAACCTCTCCGAAAACATTTTTTCTTCCTTCACTTGCCCAAGAATCAGCAAATTCCCCCATATCTGATGAAGGAGTAATAGGATAGATAGCAGCTGCTTCACTGAAAGCATAAGCGATATGACTTGCAGCTTGGTTACCTGTAATTGTTACAGATTTTTCTGGATTAAATGCCATTTGAAATAATCCTCCAAATAATTATTCAAAAAGTCTTAGTGTGTGCTAAATGTTTATAAATTTAACACAAAAAATATCTAAAAATAAAACTTCAGCTATTTTAACACATTGAAAATTTAAATGCAATACTTTTTTTAAAATAATTGTGAAAATTTTCCTATGTTTTTCAAAATAACAAAATATATATAAATAGTAATTATAAGAGAGGACAAAAAAAATAAAAGACCTATTATAAAGGATTAAAAAGGAATAAATAGAAAAATAATTTTAACACAAAGATTTTTGTAAATTTTATTTTTAAAGGAGTTACGATGAGTAAAGAAAAAGCTCAAGTAGGTTTGCCTGAAAATGCCTATAGAGAGCTAAAAGAAGGCGAAAAATACAACCCTATTGTTCCACCTGAATCTAAAATGAAAGAAATAACACCTTATTCTATAATAACTGGAATAATAATGTGTGTTATTTTTTCAGGTGCTACAGCATTTTTGGGATTAAAAACTGGAAATGTTTTTGAAGCAGCAATTCCTATTTCCCTTATGGCTGTTGGTTTATCATTTATATTCAAGAAAACAACAATTCTTGAAAATGTTATTATACAATCAATAGGTTCTTGTTCTGGCTCTGTTGTTGCAGGTGCAATTTTTACATTGCCCGCTATTTATATTTTACAGGCAAAATATCCTGACATACAAATAAATTTCCTCCATATATTTATGGCTTCACTTTTAGGAGGAATTCTCGGTATCGTATTTTTGATATTATTTCGTAAATATTTTGTTGCTGATATGCATGGAAAGTTCCCATTTCCTGAAGGAACAGCAACAACAGAGATTCTTGTTTCTGGTCAACAAGGTGGAGATCAGGCAAAAATTTTATGTGTAAGTATGGGAATCGGTGCAATATATGATTTCTGTATATACACATTAAAATTATGGTCAGAAAGTTTCCAATCAACATTTACAAATATAGGTCAGTTTATTGGAGATAAATTCAAACTCGTATTTGGAATAAACACAACAGCAGCACTACTTGGAATGGGCTATATAATCGGATTTAAATATGCAGCTATAATGTGTGCAGGTTCATTTTTAGCTTGGTTTGTATTGGTTCCTGTTTTGGGTCAATATGGTTCTATTCCCAATCCATCTGGTGAAGGAATGATTGCAATGTCTTCAATGTCAGCAGGAGAAATATTTAAGGGCTATGTAAGACTTATAGGAATCGGTGGTATTGCCTGTGCAGGTATTATTGGAATAATAAAATCAGCAGGTATAATTGTTCAATCCTTTACAAAGGGATTTAAAGATATGTTTGCTGATAAAAAACTCGAAAAAACATCTGTACCTCGTACTGAAACAGATATGAACATGGGCTCAGTTATTTCAATAGTTGTATTGACAGCAGTTGCAACATTTGGCTTCTTCTATTCTGGAGTTCTTCAAGGAAGACCAAATGTATTTATGTTAACTTGTATAGCTCTTGCAGTTGTACTTATCATATCATTTTTATTTACGACAGTAGCAGCAAGAGCTATTGCTACAGTAGGTTCAAACCCTGTATCTGGAATGACACTTATGACATTGATCGTAACAAGTTTAATTCTTGTACAATGTGGAGTAAATGGAATTGCAGGAATAACAGCAACATTGATCATTGGTGGCGTAGTCTGTACTGCTCTTTCGATGTCAGGCTCATTTATAACAGATTTAAAAATAGGTTACTGGATTGGTGCAACCCCTAAAAATCAACAACTCTTTAAATTTTTAGGAACTCTCGTCGCTGCTTTTTCAGTTGCTGGTGTAATGATGCTTTTAAACAGCACTTATGGATTTGTAGCAACACCTGAACACAAAGACATTTTAGTAGCTCCACAGGCTAACGCTATGTCAGCAGTAATAGAACCTATAATGGTATCAGGAGCCCAAACTCCTTGGATACTATATATAACAGGAATTATATTGGCTCTAATTCTTGAACTTGTCAATATTCCAGCTCTTGCATTTATGCTTGGCGTATATATTCCACTTGAACTCAACCTTCCTATATTAGCTGGTGGAATACTTGCTTTATTAATAGAAAATAGTGTTAAAAATAAAAAAATGGGAGCTGATAGAAAACAAAAAGGGACTCTTATTGCTTCAGGTTTTGTAGCAGGTGGTGCTATCATTGGTGTTATTGATGCACTTTTGAAAAACTGGCATGTAGATTTAGCACCTAAATTTGATGGAGTTACAATGTCTGAAATAGGACAAGGTCATTGGCTTTCAATAATTATGTATATATTATTGGCCATTGTTGTCTATCGTTTAGCTCTTAAATTCTCATCAAAAGAATGTAGTTGTAAAGGAAAAGAAGAATGTTCTTGTGGTGGAGATTGTAAATGTAAACACAAACATGATGAAATAAACGACGAAGAAGAGGACGACGAAGAAAAGGACGACGAAGAAGAGGACGACGAAGAAGAAGTAGTAGTAGTAGAAGAGGCAAGAAAAAAAGACAAAAAAGAACTTTCAAAGGAAAGTAAAACCAAGAAATCAAAAAAGAAAAACAAAAAAAGATAATAGAATATAAGATGTACAAAAAATGGGGCTGTAAAATTACAGCCCCATTTTTCACTCTTATTTAAAAAAGCAAATAAAAAAGAAGCCCTGAGGGACTCAGAGCTTCTAAATTCACTTATCAAAATTCTTACTTAGGTAATCTATTGTGTGTTCTCACATATTCAGTGATTTTTGAAGTACCTATCTGTTTTTCAAGTTTAATCATCTTGTTAAGTCCTTCATTATACAAATCACTTTCTCTTTCCATTTTATCTTTCAAATATTTTGTCTGCCCCATATTTGTTAGATATTTATAACTACACCATTCAGCAAATCCTTCTGAAAAAAGTAAATCAGCACCAGGTTTTCCATATTTATACATCCAAGAATGAGCAGATTCATGTGTCAAAATATCACAAACAGTTATTCTTGACATCCCTTTTTGAATATAAATGACCATATCATCTTGTGAAAAAAGACCTATTGTATTTTCGCCATATTCATTTGGAACATCATACATATTATTTCTAATCATATCTGACATTATACTCATATCTGAAAATTTTACATTTTCAGAGTTTACAGGAACAGTAAGTCCAAATTCTTTTTTCATATATATACAAATTTCATTAAAAACTTGTCTCAACTGATCTTTCGTAACGATTATGTCTTTTGAACATTTATCACAAGTTGTATAAGAACCATATCTTGCCCCAGTTTTTAAAGGTACAGGAATATTACAAGTCATACATCTGTCAGGATATTTATTATAACAATTTTCACAAACAGGTCTATCATCTAAAGTCAAATAATATCTGCCAGTCATCATTATTTTTCTACAGACAGAACATTTACTTTGCCCTGCTTTTATTTTATTACTCTTTGGAATTTCAATCTTGTTTTCAACTTTTACAGAAGGTTTATCATCTGTATAATAATCACCCTGTTCCAACAATATCTCTGCACAGTTTCCACAATAGATATTTTTTCCATCAGTAAAACCGCCCCTTGTAAATTCAGTTCCACAAATAGAACAAGTATAACTTCTTGCGAAAACAGATATTGGCAAAAGTACAAACAATAACAAAAATAAAATTAATATATATTTTTTTTGCATATATTACTCCTTCGGAAAATCATTGTGGGTCTTGACATATTCCAAAAGCCCTTTTTGAGTCATTTTCTTTTCAAGTTCAAGCATTTTTCTAAGTCCCGCTGAATAATAATTATTTTCATGCCTTGGAGGTCTATGGTTATTAAAATACTGAATTTCGCCTATATGCATAAAATATTTATAAGAACACCATTCAGCAAATCCTTCTGAATACATACGATTTTCTAATTGTCTCATCCAAGCATGAGCAGATTCATGAATTAGAACTCTAATAGTATCAAGTTTAGACATACCCTTTTGAAATCGTATAGCATAACCATCAAAATTTCCATCATGCCCATCCCCCATCTCTGAGATATCTGAAAAATATACATTTTCAACAGGAACAGGGACATTTAATCCTAAATGTTCATTCATAAATTTACAAGCCTCAGCATAACATTCTTTTAATTGAGAATCTGTTACAATAATATCTTTTGAACAAGGAGTACAAACTATCCAACTTCCAGTTCTAACTCCTCCATTAGGCAAAATTGGCAATCCACAAGTTCTACAACTATCTTTACATTTGTCTAAACAATTGAAACAAATAGGCTGTCTATCAGCACTAAAATAATATTTTGTTCCAGCTTCAATAGAATTATTACAAACAGCACATATACGCTGTTTTCTATCTTCCTGTTTTTTTGTCCGCTGTTTTTGTTGTGCCTGCTTTTGTGTTTGTACCTGTTGGTTCTGTGTTTGTTTCTGTTGTTGTGGATGCTCCTGCTGTTTATGATAACAATTTTTACACAGATAACCTGTTTTTGTTTTTGAGCCAAAATTACTATAAGTTATGGATGTTCCACAATTATCACACTGCCTTCCCTGCATCTGCTGTTGTTTTTGCGTTTGCTGTTGTTGTAACTGTGGTATCTGTTGTTGTTTTTGCTGTTGTGATTGTGTCTGCTTTTGTTTTGGTTGCTCCTGTTGCTGCGGTTGTTCCTGCTGTTGACGATAACAATTTTTACACAGATAACCTGTTTTTGTTTTTGAGCCAAAATTACTATAAGTTATAGATGTTCCACAAGAATCACACTGTGCTCCCTGTGCAAAAACTGGCAATGTTTGTAAAAAGAAAAAAAAAGACAAAATAAAAATCAATATATGTTTTTTTTGCATAATTCCCCCTTTCTATTTATTTCATTCTCAATTTTTTCATTTCTTGTTTTACTTGATAACTGACATATCTAACATTATAAAATTTCTCTCTTGTCAATTTCTTATAAGCTAAATGTATTTTTACTAATAAACTTGTATTTTTTTTCAATCTAACTTTATAAATTTTTGGAATAAATAAACGACCACAATGAGGACAACAATAAGTATTGTAAAACTTTTTCTTATAAGAACTATAACGCAAATTTTTCATAAAAAAAATTATAAAGAAAATAAATGTAATTATAGATAACTCGAGTGCAAATACCACACGAAAATTACCCAAACTAATAAATATTGAGAAGGGAATAATTGTCAATATAGAGACAATAAGAATAAAATAACAATACACCCATATTAAATTCATTAAATCAGATTTTATTTTATCAAGTGTAAAACTTATAAACAAAATTTTCTCTTTTAATAAATCACTAATTTTTCTCAATACAAACCAATATTTTTTATAGTCATATCCAGATTTTTTATTTTTGTTACTAACTATTATTTGAGAAATTGGATATATATTATTAGAATCACATTTAGTACAATATAAATTATTTTTCTTTAAATTCTTATTTTTATTGATTATTTTCTTTCTTTTCTTCGACATATTATTATACAGTAAAATAAGACAGATTGCTAAAAATGGGGCTGTTTTTTTGCATTCACAGCCCCATTTAAATTAAAACTTCAGACTATTATCTATTTCATCTAAATCAGATGTCAAGAAATTACTCTTATCTTGTGGACAAATCAAAACAATTAAAAGCATTTTATCTTTATCATCATTTTCTGTGATATATGTCATACAAGTATAATCTTGACCAGTTTTTGAAGGGAAAGAAGAATACAAAAGACTTCTTCTTCCATTTCCCAAAGTCCTTGGAAACATATCAGCAAGATAAAAAGATTCCACTTTAAAACCTGTCAAATCAGAGACAGCAGAACCAATATCAGTATTTTCAGATGTCAAAGGAGATATAAAAATAAGTGCGTCCCCTCTCTTTCCCTTTAACGATACTGATTCATAAGCAGTAAATTTCCACTTTGCAGGTATTTTAAATCTAATGCCCCAAAGTTTTTGCATTGCAATGTCGGATTTTACCAAAAAATATTTTGAGGTATCTTCCATTTTGATCACTTTATTTTTTACATAGATAGAACGAATATTTAAATTGATTCCATTTACAAGATTTAATAATTTTAATCCGTCCTCTGGAGATAATTCTCCATTGTAATTATAAGATATCTGAAGATAACAGGCATTTAATCCAACTTTTTTATAAACAGGATCAACTCCATACCATCTATTATTGAAATAAGCCTCTGACCAAGAATGTAAGACAAATTCATATCCATTATAAATAAGTCCTGAAACAATTCTTGAAGGAATTCCAACACTTCGAGCCATTGCTGAAAAAAGAAGTGCATTTTCTGTGCAATCACCTTTTCCTGAAATCATAGCCTCAGAAGCTGAAAGATATGTACCTGATTCATTTTCTTTTATATGATCGTGAACCCAAGCACACAAAGCCTTTACAGTAGAAGCTGAATCAGATTTTTTCAACTCAAAAGCCTTTTGCTTTATAAGACCATTATCACTTTGTATATATTGTGAAGGCTTCAATGATTCTTCTGAATATTTTTCAGTTTTTCTGTTTTTAGCTTCAGAAATAAGCTTTATGAATTTAGTATTTCCAACTTTTGAGATAGTCTGATATGCACCACTTGGTATAGAATTTTTGATTCCCTTGGATTCAAAACATTTTATATTTATCGAATCAGAAGCATATACGATGTCAGGGTCTATCTTCTGAGAAGACATTATCGAACCAGCAACGGCTTTTGAATTATTTTTACTTTCCGCATGCTTTTGATCAGTCTGAACAATCTTCATTCCTGCAATCTCACACATACATTCATTTCCATGTGAATCGATCCAAATGTTTATTTCAGAATCGGGAAGAATTGAAGATTTTACAAGATATTTTGAAGCATAAATATTGCCTGATTCACAAGAAACATTTTCATTTTCTAAAAATTTTATGCTCACATCATATATCTTTTGATATTTTGAATCCACGCATTTTATCTCTCTATAATCTTTTACTCTTGATATAAAAAGACTATCTGGAGGTGCAAATATCTTTTCCTCTGGAATCTCCAATTTTAGTTCAGATGAAGATTCTCCGACAATGGATTGAAAAACGAAATTTCTATCTTTTTTATACATTGAAAAAGAATTTTTGGAAGTGCCAATTTCTGAAATTACTTCTTGAACAGGTTGAAAATCATATGTATAATAAGTTTCTGCTATTGTCTTATCATACCCAGTTGAATTTCTCATGTAAGTTTCACTTCTAAATATAACTGTTGGCTTTCCTTCAAATTCCGTTTTATCCCTTTTGGTCTTTATATATCCGATTTTTCCTGAATTATCGTAGATATTAAACCACAATTCGCCAAATGCTTTTTCATCAGGAATATCAGCAGGATCTATTTTATTGCCACCAACTACTTCACATCCAGATAAAAACAGAGATAATAAAATATAAAATATAAAAACACTGTGTTTAAATAAATTAAATTTCATATTAGACTTGCTTACGATTTGGCATTATCTGAAATCCTTTCACCTGACTTTTTCAGATATATCATAATTGCCCATATTGCTGCAGGAGTTACTCCAGATATTCTTGAAGCCTGTCCAAGAGATATTGGATTCATTTTTTCCAGCTTCTCCACAACTTCGTTAGAAAGCCCACTCACCTCCTTAAAGTTGATGTTTTCAGGAATCTTTATTTTTTCAAGATTTTTAAATTTCTCAATCTCGGCTTTTTCTCTCTCAACAAATCCCTCATATTTTATGTTTATCTCTACTTGATCAGCCTCATCACTTGAAAGTTTCAATCCTGTATCATAAAGTTCCGTTATTTTTTGGTAATTTATTTCATTTCTTGAAAGAAGTTCAGAAAGTGCAACTGTCTTTTTAAGTGCAGGACTTCCCCACTCCTCAAGTTTTGAATTTACTTCTTTTTTAGGAGTTATTTTATTTGTCTTTAAATAGTTAAGTGCTTCTGAAATGTTTTCTCTTTTTTCGCAAGTTCTCATATATTCTCTTTCAGAAACTAATCCAACTTCAAATCCGAGTTTACGCAATCTCAAATCTGCATTATCTTCTCTCAAAATAAGTCTATATTCACATCTTGAAGTAAATATTCGATAAGGTTCATTAGTTCCCTTTGTAACCAAATCATCGATCAAAACTCCAATATAACCTTCTGACCTGCTTATGGTTATATTTTCTCTATCTTGAGCCCTTAAACCTGCATTTATTCCTGCAATGATTCCCTGTGCGGCAGCCTCTTCGTATCCTGTAGTAGCATTTATCTGACCAGCAAAATAGAGATTTTTTACAAGTTTTGTTTCAAGTGTAGGATATAGTTGGCGAGGATCGGAATAATCGTGTTCAATAGCATATCCTGGGCGTATGATTTCCGCATGTTCAAGCCCCTCTATGCTTCTGACCATCTCAATTTGAACATCTACAGGAAGACTATTTGAAAGACCATTTGGATAATATTCTGTTGTTGCAAGACCTTCTGGCTCCATAAAAACATGGTGTGAAGTTTTATCTGCAAATTTAGTTATCTTATCCTCAATAGATGGACAATATCTGACACCAGTTCCAGTAATAACACCTGTAAACATTGGTGAAAATTTACTTCCTGCCCTTATTATATCATGTGTTCTCTCATTTGTATGTGTTATATAGCAAGGAATCTGCTGTTTATTTATATAAGCATTTTCAGAAAAAGAAAATGGATGTACATTTTCATCACTATATTGTATCATCATTTTTGAAAAATCAATACTGCGTGCATCAATTCTTGGAGTCGTACCTGTTTTGAATCTTCCCAATTTAAAACCAAGTTCTTCTAAATTTTCAGCAAGACCAACAGAAGCAGAATCTCCCATTCTTCCACCTGGGAAATGACATAATCCAATATGCAACAATCCCCTTAAAAAAGTACCAGGTGTGATAACAACACATTTTGCAAAAAATTTATAGCCTGTCATATCTTCAACTCCACAGGCAACACCATTTTTTACAATTATTTTTGTAGCTTGTCCCTGTTTTATATCCAAATTTTCTTGATATAAAAGAACTTTTTTCATATGAGCCATATAAAGAGCCCTATCAACTTGAGCCCTAAGTCCTCTTGCTGCTGGACCTCTGCTCATATTTAATTCTCTAAATTGAATACCTGTTGCATCGGCAGCTTTTCCCATTTCTCCGCCAAGTGCGTCAATTTCTTTTGTCAAATGACCTTTACCTACTCCACCTATTGCAGGATTACAAGAAATTGCTCCAAGTGTATCAACATTCATTGTAAGTAAAAGTGTTTTTAATCCCATTCGAGCAGGTGCAAGACAAGCCTCTGTTCCAGCGTGTCCACCACCTACAACGATAACATCATATCTATCTGACATTTTTTTATTTTCTTTCTTTGTTATATACTAAAAATATGCAAATAATTAATATTCTTTAAATAGTAACTTTTATCCTTTGAATTTTAAATATAGTTAATTTGTAATTATACTAAAAGATAAAAAAAATTTGTCAGTTTGCCTTTTATATAGAAGAAAAAAGCTATATTTTTAAAACATTTTGTTTATTATCAAAGGGCTTCCATCTAAAAAAAAGATGAAAGCCCTTTTAAATTTTTGAAAAATCAATTTAATTAACATTTTTATAATAATTATTTTTCAAGTTTTTTAAGAAAATATAATGAAAACTTGTAAATTTCACTATTTAGTTAAATTTACTTTTTTCTTTTTTGAGTCTTTTAATTTATTTTTATTCAAAGACTTAGAATTAGGATATTTAAAAAAGTTCCGAAATTTAGTAGTAGTATTACAATGATTTAGGTCAAAAGGATTTCCAAATCATTCATTTTTTATTTTCCATAAAGTATATGCTACTACAATTGTATAACAAAATTCTTTACAACAAAAAAAATAAAGCAGTACAAAAGGTTGTTTATATATATATGCAATATAAGGGAGTCTTCTCCTTTATATTGCTCTAACAAATGAATTATTGATAAATCAGGATAAAACTGTAAAGAAATTGTTAATACTACCCAAAGCAATGCTCCTACAATTAACCATTCAAAAGTATTTAACAATTTATTTTTTACATCTTCTTTAATATAAAATTTTTTAATAGGATTTTTTTTTAATAATTTCTCCTTTTCTACAAATGACAAAAAATTACTATTTTTTGAGGTTACTTTAAATTTAATAGGTGTATTTGTTGTCATCTTTTCTTGATCGAAAGAGCTCATTATTTTTATTTTTTCCTTTCACCTAACACCATTATTATTCCTTATTGTTACTGATCCTTATGATTCTGGAGTTACTTCTTTCTTTTCTGCAGTTACCTTTGCAAATATTAAAAGAGCTATAAATGCCAAAAGTCCTATACCTGCAAAAACGAACCATATATATTTTGCATTGTCATAAACTGGAGGCAACCAATTTATCACTCCATTTACTGTTGATTCAGCTATTTTCTGCTGAACATCTGCAGGTAAAAGAGCAGGATCAGGACACCATTTATTCAAAAGATAACCTGAAACACCAAATCCCAAAAGATTTCCAAAGAAGCTATTTACTTGTGCATATCCCATATAAAGTGCAGTTTCACCTTCTGGTGCTTGTTTAGAAGCATATTCCAAAAATCTTGGTGATAAAAAGCATTCTGCCAAAGCTTGAATTGCAATTCCGACAATAAGTGCAATAGTTACAGGATGAGCATTAAAGAATCCCAAAGACATTGAATTTCCAAAAATAGAAGTTAACCAAGAGCCTGTACTCATTACAAGTGATGAAATAGGAATCAAAAACAATGCTGTAGCAATAGAGGCAAGTGCTGACATTTTAAATTTCTTTGTTGTAATAGCAGTTATTGGAGCTACTAAAAATACGACTATGAGTGGGTTTACATTTGCGTACCATTCAGGAGAAGCAGAAGCACCTATTGTTCTTATAACAAATTTTGGCATAGTAGCATAAAGTTGAGTTTGTATTGCCCAAAATCCGCCAGAAATTATGATCAATGCCATAAATTTAAAATTTGTCAAAACTTTACGAAGTCCATCTGTAATCTCTTTAAAAGTTCTATTCTCTCCTGCTTTGTCTGGGTCTTTAAAAGCAAATAAAACTACAAAAAGAGCCAGTAAACAAAAAATCCCTGACAAAACAGAAATATATTGTACACCAACAGAAACTCTTATAAATTTTGAAAGCGTCTTACCTGAAAAAGAACCGATGTTTACCATCATATAAAATATTGAAAATGCAGCCGCTCTGTTATCTTCTGAAGAACATTTTGCAACAGTTCCCGTTATGACCGATTTTATAAAAGCACCACCTATCAAAATCAGCGATAAATTTAAAATAGTCATAGGCTTTGTGCATAAAAACGCCATCATAAAATATCCAACAGAAAGGCAAGTAAAAGCGATGAGAAGAGATTTTTTATAACCTATCTTATCTGCAATAACACCTGCAAAAGTTGGTGCGAAATATAATAGAGCAGAAAATGCTCCTGCAATCCAACCTGCATCAATATCTGTAAAACCGACAACATCTGTCAAGTAAAGAGTAATGGAGATAAACATGCAGTAATAGGCAGCACGTTCGAACATCTCAGCAGTATTTGCACTGTAAAACGCAGGCGGATATTTTACTTTTGTTTTTACATCTTGTTCTTTATTTTCACTCATTTAATATAATCCTTATCTTGTTATTTTTAGCTTTATGAAGAAAATAATATTTTCTGTAAAAAATACTTTTTATCCTTTGAATATTAATATCCTTTGAATATTAATATAATAAAGACTTTAAGAAAAATAAAAAAATACTTGCTATTTTAACATTTTATATGATAAAATAAAAATATGGTAATTAACAACTTACCACGAAAGGCGAAAATTAAAAGGAGCATTAAGGTTCCTTAATTTTAGAAAAAATTAAGGAGAAAATATATATGCAAAAACTTCCAATCGGTATTCAAACATTTGAAAAAATTCGTAAAGAAAATTATCTTTATATAGATAAAACAAAACAAATATTACAAATGATAGAAAATGGGGAATGCTATTTTCTATCTCGTCCTCGAAGATTTGGAAAATCATTGACAATATCTACACTTGAAGCAATGTTCAAAGGTCAAATAGAACTATTCAATGGATTATATGCTGAAAATTGGGTAAAAGAACAAGATAAAAACCCAAATCCTGTTATTACACTCGATATGGGACTTTTAAAATCTTATAACAATTCCGAACAATTAAATTATTATCTCATTAATCAATTAAATAACTATTTATATTTAAACGATTTGAAATTAACTCTTGATGAAAATGCAGATATAACTTTATACAATTTAATAATTAAATTATATAAAGAATTTGGTTCTGTCGTTGTTCTTATTGACGAATATGATAAACCTATTACTGACAATATAAATGATTTAGAAAAAGCAGAAGAAATGCGAAAATATTTACGCTCTTTTTATATAGTATTAAAAAGTTGTAGTAAATATTTAAAATTTGTTATGTTAACAGGTGTCTCTAAATTCAGCAAAGCTGGTGTATTTTCAGGGCTTAACAACTTACAAGATATATCAATGAAAGAAGAATACAGCGATATAGTTGGATATACACAACAGGAACTTGAAGATAATTTTGGTGATTGGTTCGAAAAAGCAACTCAAAAATTATCTTTAACAAAAGAAGAATTATTACAAAAAATAAAAAGACATTATGACGGTTTTTCTTTCGATGGAAAAACAAGAGTATATAATCCATTTTCTATTTTAAATTTCTTCAATGATCAAAAATTTAATAATTATTGGTATAATTCTGGCACTCCATCTTTCCTTGTTGATTATTTTAAACAACATCAAATTAACGATATTGACAAACTTAGACATATAAAAGTAACTTCTGATTTTGCAGATGAACAAGAAATAGAAAAAGCAACTCCGGAAAGTTTTCTATTTCAAGCAGGATATTTAACTATAGAAAAATGGGAATCAATAGGAGATAGTGAAATTTTAACTATTGATTATCCAAATGAAGAAGTAAAAAAATCAATATCTCGATTGTTTTTGAAAGATATATATAAAATAGATAGATATATCCCTTTAGGAGATAACCTTTGGAAAGCAATAAAAGCACTAAATGAAGGAAATATTGAAAATATAGTTGAGATGTTCAACAATGCCTTAGGAAAGATTCCTTACAATGACTTTCCAAAAAATCAAAATGAATATTGGTATCGTTCATTATTTGTGATGTTGCTTCGTGGCGGTGCAGGTGTAACTTCTTTTCAAGAATCTTACACATCAGAAGGTCGATCTGATTTAATAATTCCATTCGATGACAAAATAATTATAATCGAATTTAAATTCGCAAAGAGTTCAAAAGGCGTTCCAAAAGCAAGAGCAGAAGGTGAAGAACAAGTAAAACAATATGCCAAAACTTATGAAAATGAAGGAAAAAAAATAATAACAGTTGTTTTAGTTGCTGATAACAGAAAAAGAAAAGTTGTTTTGTAAAACTCTAACCACAAAAACAAACAATGCTTGCTCGGAAAATATCTGAGCAAGCGTTGTTTGTTTCTCCCTTCTCCCTCTAATCTACATAAATCTTTGCACCTTGTGGAGAATCTTCAATATAACCAATATCTTTTGCAGGGATTCCATTGGAATTTAATTCTGACAACATTTTTTCGGAATCATTTGGATTTACAAACATCAAAAGTCCTCCTGATGTCTGCGGATCGAACAATACCATAAAATTCAAATCTTCAGTATCACCTGCAAAATTTACATGTTGACCATAAAATGCCTTATTTCTATACAATCCAACAGGCATACAGCCATAAGAAGCATAATACATTCCCAAAGATGACCTAAAAGACTAAATCCTGTTACATCTGTGCAAGCGTGAACATCAAATATCTGCATTTTTTCTGAAGCAATCCTATTTAATGTCTTCATACTCAAAAACATTTCTTCAACATCTTTTTTCTCAGCCATTTTTACTTTTAATGCTGTAGAAATAATCCCTGTTCCTATTGGTTTTGTCAAGATAATTCTATCTTTTGGCAAAGCTCCTTTTTTTGTTTTTATCTTATTTGGATTAATTATTCCAGTTACAGCAAGACCATATTTTATGGGAGAATCATTGAGAGAATGGCCACCAACAGAGGTGCAATCAGCTCTTTTTAAAGTTGCCATTCCGCCTGCTATTATCTGTGTTGCATATTCCTCTGGCATTTTACCTATTGGAAAACAAAAAATATTTAATGCTGTCAAAGGCTTCCCACCCATTGCATATACATCACTAAGTGCATTTGTTGCTGCAATTTCACCGAATAAAAATAGATCGTCAACAGGAGGAGGAAAAAAGTCAACAGTCTGTACAAGTGCAATATCATCAGTCAATTTATATACACCTGCATCATCAGGTTCTCCCAATCCAACAAGAAGTCTTTCATCTGTTGGAAAATCTATTCCACACAATATACGCTTTAATTCAGCAGGTCCAATTTTACAAGAACAACCACCTGAAGATACAACATTTTCAGCCATAAGTCCATACCTCTCTCTACGATCTTTTTTATATCAACACACTTATAATAAAAATAACATAAATAAATAATATTGTAATTTTTACCCTATTCCTTCTTTAAAAATAATAATGAAGGAAACTAAAAATTTTTATTGAATTATAATTTGCAATTTTAAAATAACATAATGAAAGGAAAAAATAATGAAATACATTTACAAAATTGCAGTAATGAGCATTTGTCTAATTATAACAGCATTATTTACAAGTGCATGCGGTGGTGGAGGCAAATCAACTCCACAAAATAATTCTGCACTATATTATTTATTGGCACAACAAAATAACCAACAACAAGAAAATAATAATCAACAAGAAGAACAAAACAACAACGAAAATAATAACAACGAGAACAATAACGAGAATAACAACAACGAGAACAACAATAGCGAAAATAACGAAGAAAACCCAGTAGTTAATAATGAAATCACTTTAACACTAACTGACAGCAAAGATGCTGACAAAATTGCAAAAGCCGATATTTACTATAAAGTCGAATCCACAGCAAAAACAGCTGAAGAACCAAAAGACCAAGAAATTTTAAAAGCAGAACCAACAGCAAATGACAAAACTAAATTTACTCTTCCAATAAATGACAAAGCAGAAAATGTAAAAATAAAAGCAGTTCTAACTTATGACAGCGAAGGAAATCTACTTGATTACTTTTCAAGTGCCAACGGTGTAATTAGTGAAAATGGCAATTTTAATGTTGATTTTGAAAATAGCAAAGACAATGAAGCTGGATTTGGTGGAGGTTCTGGAACAACAGATGATCCATATATAATTTCTAAACCAAGACATTTTATGAACATAAATAAAATGGTTATCCCAAACGAAGTTTTAATAAGAGTTTTTTCCAATGATATACCAGAAAATACATCACAAGATAATCTCCCAGATGAAGTTTTAGATAAAATTTTAGCATATTATTCATCAGAACTTCCTAACGATTCTCCATATATATATTTAGACAAAAAATTTAAACAGACTGAAGACCTCGATTTTACACATTTGACAGGATTAAAAATTGTAAAGGCTGAAAAAGACAAAGACATAACAATAGAAACAACTAACGAAAAAGCCCCATTCTACAATAATGGAACGGGAATAACCCCTATAGGACATTATAATCCAAACATAGCAAATTTATATATGGGTTCTATTATGTCAATAGAACCAGAAGATGTTAATGCTTTCTTGGCACAATTTTTCTTTAAAGGGGATTATGACGGAGACAATCACATAATAGATGGGCTAATTTTTGCAAATGGAAAATCTATTGAACTACCATTAAATAATATTATAACTGTACATTCTGTAATGCCATTTTTTACTCAAATACTACCTAATTATATGACAATATTGTCATTATTTGTTGGCTCTTATAATAGCAATTTCACAAATATAACAATTGGAGAAAATTCCATATATTTTATAGACAATAGCAACGCAGATAATACAGACAATACAGATAATACAACTAATTTACCATATATAGAGTTTATTACAATAGACCCTAATGATTATGGCACTGATAATTTTTCAAAAACATATTTTGGTATATCTGGACTATGTTTTCAAGCACAAGGATCAAATTTTAATAATTGTACAAACAAAGCAAAAATTGTTGTAAAAAATACAAACTACTTCGGATTAAAAATAGCAGGTATTGTAGAAAATTGCCAATCAACAACATTCACAAATTGTAAAAACAATGGAAACATAACAATAGACAATGTAACAATAACAAATACAAATACATTTACAGTAGGTTCTATACCGTCGACAAGTTATTATGGTATGAACATAGACCTGTTAATAGGTAATCCTGATAACAATGTAACAGAAGAAAACTGCACTTATGATGGAGTAATAACAGTAGAAGATCAAACAATAAATGGTCGAACATATCCAGAAGCTAATTAAATAGCTAATGATTATTGATAAAAAATCGTATGGAAAAATTTTTCTATACGATTTTTTTTATTTCTTTTAAAAATGACAGTTTTTGTCATTGTCAATTTGTATAATAAAAATAAAGTATTTAAAAAAAAGGGATGGATTGTAAAAATGCTTTATCAAAACATCAATACATTATACAAAAAAACAAATAAATTGACAAAACAAGCCAATACATACAAAAAACAAGCTGATAAATATTTAAAAGAAAGCAAGAAAAAAAATGACAAAATCTACAAACTTCGTGCAGATAGAAAATATTGCATTTATAAAAAATTGAAAGAAAAATCAAAACAATTTCTTTCCATACTAATTGAGAAAATGCAAAAACAATTTGAAAAAATCGAAAAATCAATAACTGTTAATCAGTCTATTAGAGAGGAAATCGAAGAAATATTTGATGAACTATCTGAAAACATTGAAAAAGATGTAGAAGCATTAGAGCAGATATTTAATAATATGGAAAATGATGAAGAAGAAAATTATTAACAAAGAAAAAGAGAGGAAAAATCAATATGTTTTATATAAAACAACAAAAAATGACAAAAAAAATAAATACTTTAACAAAACAAGCTAATATCTACACAAAACAAGCAGATAAGTATTTGAAAGAAAGCAAAAAGAAAAACAACAAAAATTATAAACTCCGTGCAGATAGAAAATATCAGATTTATAAAAAATATCAAGAACAAGCAGAAAAATTGCAGAATACTCTCGAGGATTTGGAACTCGAAGAAATGAATAAACAGTGGGAAATAATAGAAAAAGACATAGAAAAATTAGAACAGATGTTTAAAGAAATGGAAGAATACGAAAAAGCAGAAAAAGATAAAGAAGAAATCAAAGAATAATTAACAAAAAAAATGAAAATTTTTAAAAAAAATTTTTAAAAAGACTTGACAAAACAAAATCAATTATATATAATATTTTAGCAACCGCAGACAGTGGGTATATCACTTAAGTATGAAGTGGTATTTAATATTTCCCACCGAGGTGAAAGATTCATTAGTTTGTTATAAAATGAACTGCCTTGTATTTCTGCATGGCAGTTTTTCTTTTTTTAGAAAACGGGAAAGGAGGCCACACCTTTGAAAGGCACACATAAAGAGTTAATGGCAAAAAAGGGTGCAATTCTCGATGAGCTCAGAGAGAAAGTAGCGAAAGCTGAAGTCATCATTTTTGTCGATTATAGAGGAACTGGCAAAGGTTTGAGCGTAAAGGATATTTCCGAACTTAGAAGAGCAGTAAGAAAAGAAAATGCAGAATTAAAAATCGCAAAAAATACTCTTATTGCAAAAGTTCTCAAAGAAAATGGAATCGAAGGATTTGACAAAATTCTCGAACATCCAACAGCTATATATTTAGGATATGGCGATCCAGTCGCTGCAACAAAAGCTATAGTTGAATTTGCAAAAAGCAAAAAGAACAAAGAAAATCCAGATGGACTTCCAGTAATCAAAGCAGGAAGATTCGATGGTGAAAACTTAGATGCAAATGGTGTAAGACACCTTGCAACAATGCCTTCAAGAGACGAAGTTCTCGCACAACTTATGTCTCTTATCAATTCACCAGCTCAGAAAGTTATGGGTATCGTAAACGGAGCTGGAAGAGATATTTTAAGTATTCTCGACCAATACAGCAAAAAAGAAGAGTAATTCTTCTAAATCTAAACAAATAATTTTTAAAAACAAAAAATAACCACGGAGGATTTATATAATGGCAATCGATAAAAACGAACTCGTAGAAGTTATTTCTGGTCTCACACTTATGGAAGCAGCTGATCTCGTAAAAGCTCTCGAAGACAAACTCGGAATCAAAGCATCAGCTCCAGTAGCAGTCGCAGCAGCAGCTCCAGCAGCAGCTGAAGTAAAAGAAGAAAAAACATCTTTTGATGTAGAACTCACAGAAATCGGAGCTCAGAAACTCCAAGTCATCAAAGTTGTAAGACAGCTCACAGGTCTTGGACTCAAAGAAGCTAAGGACCTTGTAGAAGGTGCTCCAAAGATGGTTAAAGAGGGCGTAGCAAAAGAAGAAGCTGACAAAGCAAAAGCTGACCTCGAAGCAGTCGGTGCAAAGATCACTATTAAATAGTTTTAGATTGTTTTTATAAGTGGTGTGAAGATTATATTTTCACACCACTTTTTTTATTTTAAAAAATATTGACATCAACTAATAAAAAAAATATAATATACAAAATAATCTTTCGAGATAACGAAGTTATTAAAGGGGGAAAAAATGATAGCAATTATATGTGTTGATGATAATCTCGGCATGATGTTTAACAATAGGAGGCAGAGCCAAGATAAAATATTAAGAGAACGAATAAAAGAAATTTCTAAAAATTCAAAACTTTTAATGAATTCATACTCAATAAAACAATTTAGCGAAGAAGATAAAGAAAATATAATTGAAGATGAAAATTTTGCCATAAATGCTCAGAAAGGAAATTTTGCATTTTTTGAAAATATATCTCCTAAAGAATATGAAAAAGATATAGAAAAAATAATACTTTATCATTGGAATAGAAATTATCCAGCTGACTTTTATTTTGACATAGATTTGAAAAATGGTTGGAAATTGAACGATACTTATGATTTTGAAGGATATTCACATGAAAAAATAACTGAGGAGGTTTATATAAAGTGAAAATTTTAAAATTTTTTGTAATTCTTTTTATGTCACTTTCTATATTTCTATGCGGTTGTCTTCCTGAAGGCTTAGATGTACCAATCGACGCCCCAACAGACAAACCAACAAAGAAAACAAACACAACAACATCACATAAGAGCAATAGAAAAACAACATCCCACAGAAAGAGACATACAACAAATAATAAAACATCTACTACAACGACCACAACAAATAATAAAAAAATTGCAAAATCATCTTCACTTTCAAATATTCCCCCATTTTCAGGTCAACCATATGTTGTAATAAACAATAATAAGCCAAAATTTTCTGAATCAGAAAGAGATACAAAATCTTATGAATATTATAGTGATTTAGATAATCTTGGTCGTTGTCAAGTTGCTATTTCAAATGTAGGTCAAGACCTAATGCCAACAGAGAAAAGAGAAAGTATTAGTCGTGTAAGACCAAGCGGTTGGAAAAATGCAGAATATGATTTTGTAGATGGAGGACACCTTTATAATCGTTGCCATTTAATAGGTTTCCAATTAACTGGAGAAAACGCAAATGAAAGAAATTTGATAACAGGAACAAGATATTTGAATGTTGATGGAATGTTACCATTTGAAAATCTTATTGCAGACTATGTAAAAGAAACAAATAACCATGTTTTATATAAAGTAGAACCTATTTATGATGGTGATAATCTTGTTGCAAAAGGTCTTCATATGCAAGCAGAATCTGTTGAGGACAATGGCGAAGGAGTAAGTTTTAATATTTTCTGCTATAACAATCAGCCAGGGGTTAAAATCAATTATGCAACAGGAGAAAGTGAATTAGACAGTTCAACAGCTCACTATGCAACAAGCAATACAAAATCTTCTTCATCTTCACTAAAAAAACACAATAAAAACAGAAAAAATCATGGTAGAACGAGAAGACATTCAAGAAGAAGCAGGTCTGAAGAATAACAAATAAAAAAAACTTGAAGCTGTGGAAAAGTAAATATTTTTTCACAGCCTCAGTTTTTTTTTCTAATTCTAATCTCTTGAAAAGAGATCTCTTGTATAAACTTTTTCTTTTACATCTTCTAATTCAGCACTTGAACGATTTGCTATTATAACATCACTCATCTTTTTGAATTTTTCAATGTCATTTATAATTTTATTACCTGCAAACATTGTTCCATCTTCAAGTGTTGGCTCATAGACAATAATATCTGCACCTTTATTTTTTAAGCGTTCCATAATTCCCTGTACAGAACTTTGTCTGAAATTGTCTGAATTTGCCTTCATTATGAGTCTATAAACACCGACAACAACTTCTTTTTTGTCATCATTTTTGGCTTTATTGAAAACTCTATCAGCTATAAAATCTTTTCTTGTATCATTCGAATCAACAATAGCTTTTATCATATTTTCTGGAACATCTGAATAATTTGCCAAAAGTTGTTTTGTATCTTTTGGAAGACAATAACCACCATATCCAAACGAAGGATTATTATAATGTGTTCCGATACGAGGGTCTAAACAAATTCCGTCAATAATTGACTTTGTATCAAGATGTTTTAATTCTGCATAAGTATCAAGTTCATTGAAATAACTTACTCTCATTGCCAAATATGTATTTGCAAAAAGTTTTACAGCTTCTGCTTCTGTAAATCCCATAACAAGAGTATCAATATTTTCTTTTATAGCTCCACCAGCAATCAATTTTCCAAATTTTTCCGATTTTGCTCTTAAAGAATCATCTTTTAAATCTGTTCCAACAATAATTCTACTTGGATATAAATTGTCATATAAAGCTCTTCCCTCTCTCAAAAATTCAGGACAGAAAATTATATTATTTGAACCAACGACTTTTCTAATATGTTCAGTGAATCCAACAGGAATTGTTGATTTTATTACTATAATTGCATTTGGATTTACTTTTGTAACAACTTTAATTACTGCTTCTACAGCTGAAGTATCAAAAAAATTCTTATCAGGATCATAATTTGTTGGTGTAGCAACAACTACATAATCAGCTTTTTTATAAGCCTCTTCAGGATTATCACAAGTAATCAAATCTAAATCTTTTGTAGCAAGATATTCTTCAATTTCTTTGTCAACAATAGGAGATTTTTTATTTTTTATAAGCTCCAACTTTTCTCTTACGATATCAAGAGCATAAACCTTATTTTTCTGTGAAAGCAAAATGGCAATACTTAGACCAACATATCCCATTCCTGCTACTGTAATAACTGTTTTACCTTCCATTAGAACCTCATATTTTTGAAAAAAATGTCATTAAATTATAATACAAAGTTAATAATATGTCAAATTTTATTTTTTAACTTTTTTCCATTTTTGATTTTTTATATCATAAGTATAGACATTTTCTAAATTATATCTCTTTATCCATTCAGTTATACTATTTTTATAATTTTTAGAATAAAAATTTTCCATAGAATAAGATAATTCTTCTATAATTCCATAGTCTTTAGGAACTAATCCAGAATACCCATTTATAATTTTTAAATTATATTTATAAGCTATTTCATGTCCAGCTACTCTATAAATTATACTGTTGAGAATTTTTCTATTTTTTCCTAATTGATTAACATATGGATTTATTAAATAAAAAACTTTACAATCTTTTGGCGGTGAAGGAATAGAATTTAAAAATACAATCTCCTGTTCTCTTGTATATTGTGAGTTAACCCCAACAGTATTTATATTTGAAACAAACAGCAATACACAAATAATTGACAATATAGTTATATATTTTTTATCACCAATATCTTTTATATTAAAAAATATATTTCCACAAATCGCACAAATTACTGAAATAGGAAGTGATAAGACAAACAAAAAACGGGTAGGCATTCTTATAGATGTTCCACCTATAAAAAATTTATACACTAAAAACCAAAGTGAAGAATCTGTAAATGGTATCTTTACAGGAAGTAAAAGACAAATAATCAAAGAAATAAAAATACTTTTATAAAAAATAATAGAAAATTCTTTTTCTTTCTTTTTCAAAAATATAAAAATAAAAAATGTAAAGAAAGCTATCAACAATACAAAAGAAAATCCCATTTGAATAAATATCATATGACAATCTTTAGACAAAGGTTTTAAAACAAAATCAAAAATCGAATTTCTTGTATAGATATAACTAAAAAAGTTTCCCAAAAGTTGTAATATGTGGGTATAATTTCTATCACCTGACATTTTTAAGACAGGAAGTTCAGCCATTAAAAACGGAATCATCAATAAAATTGCAAAAACAATATAACCTATTATATCATACCCAAATTTTTTTATAGTATCTTTGATATTTATTTTATTAACTGAAAACAAAATAAAACTTACTAAAAGCAATACAAATATAAATAGTGTTGAAAAAAAGAAAACATACCAAGCAGTATATAATATAAGTATAACAACAAAAATTGCAGAATACATATAAATATTTTTTTTCAAACGATTATCGACATTTTGGACAGATTTTACAAAAAATATTAAAAACAATGGTATAAAATTAGCGACATTTAATTGAGGATGAAAAAATTGATTTGCAGAAGTACAGGAAAAAGAAAATGCAGATGTTCCAAAAAATGACCAAAAATAATCAACTTTTAATACTTTAGTTAAAAAATAAAATAAGCTAAATACCCCCAAAATATGAACTAAAATTAAAGTTATTTTGTAAGATATAAACATATCAAGTCCACAAAAACGAAAAAATAAATGAATTATGCCATATCCAAGAAACATATCTGAATAAGCCAAAGTATTTTCTGCAGGGTAAAATATCCCCAAATCATTTATCTTTTCCAGTCCTTGCAAAAAACGATACCAATGCTCTGTTATAAGCATTGTAAGACGTGCATCTCCAAAATCCCCAAACAAAGAATCGTTAAACAGGACATTGCGAAAAAAGAAAATTTCACAAAATAAAAGAAGAGATATAAATATATATAATTTTTTATCAATTTTCATAATATTTTTTATTCTTGTTCCATTTCACTTAGCCATATTGGCTTAAATTCAACATTTTTGCCCTTTACATAAAATTTTACCCACATTGCATTTACATCACTACCAGCAGTACCAACAACTATATTTTTCAAATTTTTTGTGTGATTGCAAACATCGTATTTATGGTGATGTCCTGAGATAAGAGTTATTTTATATGGGGCAGAAGATAAAATATCAATAGCTACTTTGTCCATATGGTCATCAGGATGTCTTTTACTCCCATTTATTCCCAAATGTGAAATAACAAAAACAGCACGATATTTAGCACCTTTTTTTATCTGTTCTTTTAACCAAGCTCTCTGCGTATCAGATATCCAAACACCGCTTCCGTCCATTACAATAAAAAAACATTGTTTATGTTCAAAAGTATAATAACTCAAAGGACTTCCCTCTATATCTTTTGTAAATTTACGTTCAGCCCAAATTTTATTATAAATCGGTTCTGCTTCCCATAATACATCGTGATTGCCCTTTGTTACAAACATATCAATATTAGCTTTTTTGAAAGGCAAATATACCGAATTGTCAAATTTTTTCCACATATCATATATTGCCTCATCAGAATACTTTTTAGCATAAGATGTTTGAATCATATCGCCAGCATGTATGACAAAATCAGGTTTATCTTTTATAATATAATTGACGATTTTTTCTGTAGAAGGATATGGATGCATAAAATCGTCTTTTTCTCTTATTAAATGTGTATCTGTAATCACATCAAAATAAAAATCTTCATCTTTGGCATAGACCAAAGCAGGAAAAAGCAAAATAAAAGCAAGTACAAATAAAAAATATTTTTTCATAATGTCAACTCCTGTTAATCTCCCTAAGGGAGGAAATCATTTTTTTTATATTCTTCGAGCCAGAAAAGTGGTCAGTCTTTAGCTGAGCACATGAATGGCTCTTTTTTAACCTTGGTTCTTGATGTACTCTTGAATTGTGTCATAGCTTGTGCCTTCCCCAATACTACAAGCAAAATATCCATCTGACCAAAATGTTCTCTCTTTCCAGAAGTACTTCTTGAGATAAGATTCATGAACTTTCCAAAGTTCAAATGTAGTCTCTTGCTTAAGCCTTCTCACTATTTGAAGGACACTAACTTTAGGATCATAGTCTATCAAAAGATGAATATGGTCTTTGTCTGTTTCCATGAGTTCAACTCTGAAATTATACTTTTCCTCGATTTGCTTAATCTTAGTCTTGAGAAAGAAATCAATGTCTTTGTTGATGAGTTTCTTTCTATATTTGACTACAAACACAAGATGAACTTTTAAGCTATACTTGGAATGATTCTTTGACTGATACATAAGCAACTTCGTCTTGCTGA
>CADAWZ010000005.1 GCA_902791745.1 uncultured bacterium | reverse complement strand
ATTTATAATATCGAAATGCAGGTGAGTTCTGACGATAATGAATTTCTTGGCAATCGCATTCGTTATTATCAGGCTTTAATAGATTCGGCAATTTTAAAGTGTGGCGACAACTATAAAGATTTGAAAAATTTGTACATAATTTTTATATGTCCATTCGTATTGTTTAATGGTGAACGACAAGTATATTTTTTCAAGAATTATTGTAAAGATGACAAAGATGTTCAGTTAGAAGATAGAGTAACCAAAATCCTTATCAGTACAAAAGGCAAAGAAGAAGAAAATCTTGATAAAGATTTGAAGGCATTTATGGGTTATATAAATGGAATGTTGTCTGAAAATGATTTTGTAAAAATAGTTGATACTCGAATAGGAGAGATTAAACAAAAAGAAATAGAAAGGAGTTTCTATATGCAATATGAATTGAGATTGCTTGAAGAGCATGAGGCTGGCAAGCGTGAGGGCAGGCTTGAGGGCAGGCAGGAAGCAACTGTAAAATATATAGTCTCATTGATAGAAAATGCTAATCTTTCTGCAGAAAAAGCAATGCAAATGTTAATGGTTCCTGAAAAAGAACAAGATTTATATTTGCGATTGGTAAATGATCCTGCATTTTATGAAGAGTATTTTTCTGAATCTGAAGATGATTATGATGATGAAGAATACGAAGATGAAAAAGATTTAGAAGAGGAATAAAGAAATGTTTTTTTCATTGAGATTGCTTGAAGAGCGTGAGGTTGGCAAGCGTGAAGGCATTGCTTTAGGCAAGCGTGAGGGGAAGCAGGAAAATTTAGTTGAGAATATAAAATTGTTGATAGAAAATGGAATTCTTACAGCAGATCAAGCTATTAAAATATTGCAAGTTCCAGAAAAAGAACAAGAATTATATTTGCGATTGGTAAATGATCCTGCATTTTATGAAGAATATTTTTCTGAAGCTAAAAATGATGAGGAAGAAGAATACGAAGATAAAAAAGATTTAGAAGAGGAATAAACACAGCAAAGGAATTCAAAAAAAAGGTCTTCTTCAACAAATGGAGTATGTGCAGAAATTTCTGTAAATTTAAAAATGAGCATTTAGTTTTCTGTGTAATACCTGTGTAATACAGCGAACTGAATAGAGCGAAGCGGAGTTGAAGTTAGCGTATTATACAGAAAACTATTTAAAAAAATACAGAAAAAATTTTACACACTCAACAAATGTTTACATAAAATAGGGTGTTTAAAACTCCAGTCAAAATCACTGGAGTTTTTTTCTTTTATAAATGTACTAAGTTGATTTAACTCGTTGTGTTAGTTGATTTTTAAAAATAAGTAAAAACAAAGTTGCTGTAAACTATCCAAGATATGCCTGTATACTGCCATTTTGTTATTGCGGGGGAAACCGTGGCAATCTACGCCCTGTAAATTATTATTTGCTTAAAAATTGAGTCGATCGCTTATATTTATCCAATTTTTGCTCAGTCTATTTAATAAACTTCTAAATTTAAATTAAGTGGTTGAGATTGCCACGGTCGCACAGCTCCCTCGCAATGATATCTCCTCTAAATAGGGTCTATTGGGGTTTATTTTAAAATATTTATCAACTAGCACAAGGTGTAAAATTAATTGTGAAATAAAATTTGAAAAAATCAACATATTTATAAGAATTTATTCTAAAATTTCTTTAAAAAAATCCAGAAAAATATTTTTTAAAAACATTGACTTTATAAATTTATATGTTATAATATAAAGTAATTGAGAAAAAAATCACATTTTATATAAAAATTTTAAGTAAAGAAAGACTTTATTATGGATAAAATAAATTTGACAATATGTATGGGGAGTTCTTGTTTTGCAAGAGGAAATAATGATAATCTTGAACTTCTTGAAAAATATATAGAGGAAAACAATTTGCAAGATAAAATAGAACTTGCTGGAGCTCGTTGTTCAAATCAATGTTCCGATGGCCCCCATATTTTTATAAATGAAAAAAAATATGATAATATTGATTTTGAAAAAATAAAACAATTAATATCTGAACATTTAAAAAATAATTAAAAGAGGTTCTAATAAATGCCTATTTCTCAACCTGTATACACATTGACAAATGAGTGTCAAGATTGTTATAAATGTATTAGAGAATGTCCAGTAAAAGCCATAAAAGTTGAAAAAGGTCATGCTTTTGTTATGCAAGATAAATGTATTTCTTGTGGTAATTGTGTTATTGTATGTCCTTGTAATGCCAAAAGAGTAAGATCAGATGTCGGAATAGCGACAGAACTTTTGGAATCCACCAAAAAAGTTTATGCTTCATTGGCACCAAGTTGGAGAGGAGCTTTTGATTGTACAGAAACTGAAATTATTTCATCTCTTAAAAAACTTGGTTTTACTGGAGTTAGTGAAACGGCTTTAGGAGCTCAAGAAGTATCTATTAAAACAGCTGAAATATTGAACAAAGCTGAAAATGGATTTTTTATATCGAGTGCTTGTCCAGTAGTTGTAGAATATATAAGAAAGTACCGCCCTGAATTTGTTAAAAATATAGTTCCAATAGCTTCTCCTGCATTGACACATGCTAAAATGCTAAAAGAAATGTATGGTGAAGATATTTCTGTTATTTTCATTGGTCCATGCATAGGAAAGAAAAATGAATCAGATACCAATAAAAATTTAATAGATGTTTCCTTAACTTTTGAAGAATTAAAATTAATGTTTGAAGAATCTTTTATTAATATACATAAAGAAAGAAATTTAGAAGACATAAAATTTTTACCACATAATGCAAATGAGGGAAATTTCTATCCTATTGATGGCGGAATGAATCGTACATTAAAACAGATAGGTGTTAAAAATTGTATATTGACAGAATTTGCTTCTCTAAAGTCTTTTGAAAAAGCACTTGATGGATTTAATCCAAATGATTGCACTAAAGTTACATTTGCAGAAGTTCTTGCCTGTGAAGGTGGTTGCATAGGTGGACCTTGTATAAGCACAGAAAAATCAGAGATAATGCTTATTTCAGATATTTTGACTCGTACAAAGTTGAGAGATTCTATTCCAAAAGAGCCTTTAAGTGTTGTACATATGGATTATGCACCTAAACAGGAAGATTTAAAAGAATATTCATTAGAAGAAATAAATGAGGCTTTGAAGAAATTAGGAAAATCTAATCCAGAAGATGAATTGAATTGTGGAGGATGTGGATATAACACTTGTAGAGAACTTGCTTTAGCACTTATTGCAGGTACTGCGGAGCCTTCAATGTGTGTTTCATATATGAGAAAGTTGGCAATGCAAAAGGCTTCTATAATGATAAGATGTATGCCTTCATCTGTTGTTATTGTTGATTCTTTTTTGAGAATATTGGAAGCAAATACATCTTTTATTAGAGCTTTTACAGGTGATATGGCAGATATTTTTGAAGCAGATGGAATTGCAGGAGCTTCTTTAGACCGTATTGTAGATATTGTTGATATATTTAAGGAAGTTTTTACACTTGGTCATGAAATTCATAAAGAGCATTATTGTTTAGGTGATAAAATATATGATATTATAGCTTTTGTACTTGAACCTGGTAAAGTTGCTGGTGCTATAATAACAGATGTAACTAAAACACAGATGAATAGAGAAAAAATAGCACGAAGAGCAAATGAAGTTATTTCAAAAAATATTTCTATTGTTCAAGAAATAGCTTGTTTACTTGGTGAGCATATGGTTGAAACAGAGACTCTATTAAGTTCTATTGCAGATGATTATGATAAATAGGAGTGCATAGTGTTTATAGATATAGATTGTGTACAAGAAAAAAAATATAAGCAAAATGCCTTTGGGGATTATTTTGTATCTAAGCGTTATCCGCAAGATAAAAGATTAATAGCTGTTTTGTCTGACGGTTTGGGAAGTGGAATAAAAGCAAATATATTGTCTTGTATGACAGCAACAATGCTTTTGAGATTTATAGAAAAAAATATCAAAATAAAAAAGGCAGCTGAAATTGTTATGAATTCTCTTCCTGTATGTCAAGTGAGACATATAAGTTATTCTACTTTTTCTGCTGTTGACTGCTTTGATGATGGCAAAATTTCTGTTGTTGAAGAAGGAAATCCAGATTTTGTTTGGATTAGAGGTACAGAGGTCTTAAAACCAGAATTTACTATAATAGACTCTGTCAATTTCAAAAATAGACACATGAAAGTCTATAAAATGAATGCACAGTTAGGTGATAGATTCATTTTTTGCTCAGATGGAGTTACTCAAGCTGGACTTGGCGGTGGTGTTTTAAAATTAGGTCTCAGAAGAAGTGGATTGATTGACTTTTTGAAGGTTAAACTTGCAAATGATCCTGAAATTTCAAGCCATAATCTTGCTAAATATATTGTACAGCAGGCAAAATTAGTTGAACCAAATAGAAAACCTATTGATGATATATCAGCTTGTGTTTTATATTTTAGAGAACCAAGAAAATCTCTTGTTTTTACTGGTCCTCCTTATAGACAATCAAGTGATAGAGAATTTGCGTATATGTTTAAAAATTTTGTTGGCAAAAAAGCAGTTTGTGGAGGAACAACAGCGAATTTGTTATCAAGAGAATTAAATGCAAAAATTACAGTTGGCAAATTGATAAGTATAGATTCTCTACCATCTTGTCTCGAAATGGAAGGAGCAGATTTAGTTACAGAGGGCGTTTTGACCCTTACTCGAACATTGGAATATCTTGAAAATAAAATACCTGATTCAAATAATGCTGCAGTTAGGTTATCAAATTTTTTCCTTGATAGTGATGAAATATATTTTATGGTAGGAGCTAAATTAAATGAAGCTCATTATGATCCTACTTTGCCTGTTGAAATTGCTATAAGAAAAAATATAGTAAAGAAAATTGCAGAAGTTCTCGAAAAAAAATATTTTAAAAAGGTCAATATACAGTATATGTAATACTGTAATTTTTATAAAAGGATGATACAGCTATGGAAGAAAAGAAAATAGATGTAAAAGTATGTTTGGGCACTACATGTTTTGTCATGGGAGCTTCAAATCTTCAGGAACTTATTGATTCTGTTCCTAAAAGATATGGTGATAAGGTTGAAGTAACAGGTGTTCCATGTCTTGGGCTTTGTTCTATTGATTGGAAGTTTTCAAAAGCTCCTTATGTCAAGGTAGATGATGATGTTATAAAAGAAGCTACAATAGATAAGGTTTTTGCAGCAATAGATAAAAAACTTGGAAATTCATAGGACAAAAATAATAAAAGAAAGGCGTTTTGACGAAAATTTTTCGTTTTTGATATAATATTATGTCTGATATGTCAAATGATACAGTAAGACTGAAAAAAGAAATTTTAGTTCGTATTGTAAAGGCTTTTTTGAGTGATTCTTTTGAAGACAATGCAAGACTTATTCCTTTTGATATGAGACCTAAAGGTTGTGAAGTGCCTTATCGTTGTTGTATATATAAAGAACGTGCTGCTTTGAGAAATAGAGTGATGGCTGGGCTTGGAACAACTCTTGAGGATGATGATGAAAGACATACTCTTGCTGAATTTGTCAGAAGAGCAGTAAATAGAAAAAGACCTGATAAAGATGTTTTGACTGTTTTGGAATCTGCATGTCAAGGTTGTCTTCCAAATGCTGTTTTTGTTACTGAGTTGTGTCAAGGTTGTGTTGCAAGACCTTGTGTAAATACATGCAGATTTAATGCTATTAAATTTATAAATGGAAAATCTGTCATAGATCAGTCAAAATGTAAACAGTGTGGCATGTGCATGAAGGTATGTCCATATCAAGCCATTGTCAAAAGAATTGTCCCTTGCGAAAATGTATGTCCTGTTGGTGCAATAGCAAAAGGTCCTTCAGGGCTTGCCAAAATTGATTTTGATAAATGTATTTCTTGTGGAAAATGTGTTGTTGCATGTCCATTTGGAGCTGTACATGAAAAAAGTCAGCTAATAGATGTTTTGGTAAGAATAAAAAGTGGCATGAAAGTTGTTGCTATGATGGCTCCTTCTGTTGCTGGTCAGTTACCATGTTCTCCTAAACAATTAAATACTGCACTTAGAAAAATGGGATTTTATGATGTTTGGGAAGTTGCTGTAGGTGCAGATGTTACAGCTAAAAATGAAGCAAAAGATTTTATGGAGAGAATGGAAAGAGGCGACAAATTTATGACGACTTCATGCTGTGCTGCTTACAATGAGCTTGTAAAAAAGCACATGCCAGAGATAAAACCTTTTGTTTCAGATACACATACTCCACTTTATTATACTGCTGAATTGGTAAGGGAAAAATATCCAGATGCTGTTACAGTTTTTTTAAGCCCTTGTGTAGCAAAAAGACAGGAAGCAACAGAATATGATACAATAGATTATGTTTTGACTTTTGAAGAACTTGGAGCAATGCTTATTGGCTTTAATATCCAAGTTGCAAAATGTGAAGAGACAGATTTTGAACAGTTTGCTTCAAAACAGGGTAGGGGATATCCTCTTACTGGTGGTGTTGCAGAATCTGTAAGAGTTGCACTTGGCAAAAATAGTGATAAGGTAAAGCCTTTTGTTGTAGATGGACTAAACAAGATGAGCATAAGAGACCTCAAAAGATATGCCAAAAATGGAGCTTGTGAAGAAGGTAATTTAATTGAAATTATGTCATGTCCTGGTGGCTGTATTGGTGGAAATGCAACATTAAATTCTATAAAAACTGCTTCAAAAGCAGTAAACGCATATTTGGATAAAAGTGAAGATTTAAAGTTAGATTAAATGATATGAAAGGAGAGATTTAGTTTAATGGAAGAAATTTTAAGAACTTCTGATGTAGTTACAACTACTGAACATCTCGAAGAGCTTATAAAAAGTGTTAAAAAAGCTCAGCAGATATATGCGACATTTTCTCAGGAAAAAGTTGACAAGATTTTTAAAGCAGCTGCAGTTGCTGCAAATAAAGCTCGTATTCCTCTTGCAAAAATGGCAGTTGAAGATACTGGTATGGGAATTGTTGAAGACAAAGTAATAAAAAATCACTTTGCCTCAGAATATATCTATAACAAACACAAAGATACAAAAACTTGTGGTGTTATTTCAGAAGATATAACAAATGGAACAAAAATTGTTGCTGAACCTTTGGGAGTTTTGGCAGGAATAGTTCCAACAACAAATCCAACTTCGACAGCTATTTTTAAATCATTGATAGCTCTCAAAACAAGAAATGCCATTATTTTCTCTCCACATCCAAGAGCTAAAAAATCAACAATAGCTGCTGCTAAACTTGTTTTAGATGCAGCTGTAAAAGCAGGAGCTCCAAAAGATATAATCGGTTGGATTGATGAGCCTTCTGTTGAACTTTCTGCAATGCTTATGAGACACCCAATGATCGACGCTATTTTGGCAACAGGTGGTCCAGGTATGGTTAAATCTGCATATTCAAGTGGTAAGCCAGCAATAGGAGTCGGTCCAGGTAATACTCCTGCTGTAATTGATGAAACTGCAGATATAAAAATGGCTGTATCTTCAATTATTCTTTCAAAGACATTTGACAATGGCATGATTTGTGCTTCTGAACAGTCTGTTATTGCTGTTAAAGATGTTTATGAAGAAGTAAGAGAAGAATTTAGATATAGAGGTGCTTATATTCTTTCACCTGAAGAAAAAGAAGTTGTTGGCAAAACAGTTATAAAAGAAAATGGTAGTGTAAATCCTGCTGTTGTCGGTCAACCTGCATGTAAGATAGCGGAGATGGCTGGAATAAGTGTTCCTCCAAATACAAAAATTTTGATAGGTGAAGTTACAGATATTGCACTTGAAGAACCATTTGCACATGAAAAACTTTCTCCTGTTCTTGCTTTATACAAGGCTGAAGATTTTGAACATGCTACAGATATGGCATATAATCTTGTTGAGCTTGGAGGAGCTGGTCATACATCTGTACTTTATACAGATCCTCGCAAACAAGATAGAATCTCATTTTTCGGCAATAAACTTCATACAGGCAGAATTATAATTAACTCTCCTTCTTCTCATGGTGGTCTTGGTGATCTCTATAACTTCAGACTTGAACCTTCTCTCACACTTGGCTGTGGATCATGGGGTGAAAATGCTGTAAGTGAAAATGTTGGAGTAAAACATCTTTTAAATTACAAGACTGTTGCTGAGAGGAGAGAAAATATGCTTTGGTTCAAAGTTCCGCCAAAGATTTATTTCAAGAGAGGTTCCGTCGATCTCGCTTTGAGAGAATTGAAAGGCAAAAAGCGTGCATTTATCATAACTGATAGATTTTTATTTAATTCAAATACAGTATATAAAGTAACAAATGTTCTCGATGAAATCGGTGTTGATTTCCAAATTTTCTTTGATGTCAGACCAGACCCAACTCTTTCGACAATTAGAGATGCCCTCAATGTCGTAAGACCTTATGAGCCAGATGTAATTATTGCACTTGGTGGTGGTTCTCCTATCGACGCAGCAAAGATTGTTTGGTTGATGTATGAAAATCCAGATACTAATTTTGAAGATATATCTATGAGATTTATGGATATCAGAAAGAGAATTTGTTCAATTCCTGAGCTTGGAAAGAAATCACAGTTGATAGCTATTCCAACTACATCTGGAACTGGTTCAGAAGTTACTCCTTTTGCAATCATAACAGATGATGAAACACATGTAAAATATGCTATTGCTGAATATTCACTCACTCCAACAATGGCAATTGTTGATCCAGATTTTGTCGATACAATGCCTCCAGGTCTTTGTGCTGCAAGTGGTTTTGATTCACTTGTTCATGCTGTTGAATCATATATTTCATCAATGGCAACTAACTTCACAAATTCAAATGCACTTGAAGCAATAAAATTGATATTTAAGTATTTGCCGAGATCTTATGAACATGGAAAAGGCGATCCAATAGCAAAGGAAAAAATGCACTATGCAGCAACATTAGCTGGTATGGCATTTGCAAATGCTTTTCTTGGTGTGTGCCACTCAATGGCTCATAAACTTGGTTCTATGTTCAATATCCCACACGGAATAGCAAATGCTCTTCTCTTCAGTCAGGTTATCAAGTATAACGCAACTGAAAAGCCATTTAAGCAGTGTGCATTCCCACAGTATAAATATCCAAATGTGAAAGAAAAAATTGGACAGATTGTTGATGAACTTCATATTGTTGACAAAAATCTAAGTGATGATGAAAAGATAAGTATTTTCTTGAATGAAGTTGACAAACTCAAAGAAGCTCTCAAACTTCCAAAATCAATAAAAGATGCAGGAGTTACAGAACAGGCATTCTATGATAAGTTAGATGAAATGGTAGAACTTGCTTTTGACGATCAATGCACAGGAACAAACCCATCTTATCCACTTATGAGTGAAATAAAACAAATGTATATAGACGCATTTAATGGTGTCGTATAATTGAAGTGAAATAAATAAAAAATCCAGTCGAATTTTCGGCTGGATTTTTTTTCGCCATGATAAAAAAATAACGAAGACCGATAAAAATGGGTCTCCGTTTTTGATTGTCAAAGTTAAATTTTGTTAGTTTGTACGATTGTTATATACAAGACGGTAACAACCTGTTGGTTCAACTTTGATGTAGATACCTGGTCTTATTGCCATAATGGACATGCGGTTTGTATATCCTAAATCTGCAAGATTTATTCTATAGCTTCCTCTCATTTCCATCATAGAAAGTTGGGCTTCAAGACTGAGGCTTACTCTATCTTTTAACCAAGGACTCTTAAAATCAACTCCTAACTCTTTGCCTGCTTCGGCAAGATTTGGAGCGGCTATAGGTGCTGCTATTGCAGCTTCGGCAGGATTGACTCCTACTTGGACCATATCTCTGCCACGTTGCATTCTTATTTGATCAATTCTACTTCTATCTCTCTCCATGAAAAAATTCTCCTTTTTTTCAAGGTGATATTATTGTCTATATTATAACACAGATATTGTTTAAAAATGTTGCTAAAATGTTAAAATTGTGTGATCAAGATAGAAATAATGCATCGAGAAATTCTTTTCCATTGAATTCTCCCCAATTTTCTAACTGTTCACCAAATCCAATAAATTTTACAGGAATACTCATTTCATCAGCTATTGAAATTACGATTCCTCCCTTTGCTGTTCCATCTAATTTTGTCAATATAATTCCAGTTATTTGGGAGGCTTCAGAAAATGTTTTTGCCTGTACGAGGGCATTCTTACCTGTACCTGCATCTAAAACAATAAGTGTTTCGTGCGGGGCTCCAGGAAGTTCTTTTGATATAACCCTTTTCATCTTTTTTAATTCTTCCATTAAATTTGTTTTTGCATGGAGTCTTCCTGCTGTATCTATTATGAGATAATCACATTTTCTTGCTTTCGCAGCTGACACTGCATCATAACATACTGCTGAAGGATCGCCACCTTCTTTAGTCTTAATTATATCAACATTTAATCTGTCTGCCCAAATTTGCAACTGGTCTATTGCTGCTGCTCTAAATGTATCTGCTGCTGCAAGCATGACCTTTGAACCATCTTTTTTTAGATAATTTGTCAATTTGGCTATGCTTGTAGTTTTCCCTGTTCCATTTACACCTACAACAAGTATTACAGAAGGACCAGATGCAGGCCTAAATATTTTGCCACCACCTGTATTTAAAATTTTTCCAATTTCTAATTTAAATCTGTCCATAAGTGGCTCTGTTTCAAATATATGTTCTTTTTTAGCAATTTCTTTTAAATTGCCAATTAATTTATCAACTGTTGCAACACTTATGTCAGATGTCAACATTAAATCTTCTAATTCATCCCAAAATTCTTGATCAACTTTTTTCCAGAATGTAAAAATATGGGTCATGCCTTCGACAAAACTTTTTCTTGTTTTTTCAAGACCTTGTTTTAATTTATCCGCAAAATTGTTAAATTTATCCATTTTATCCTTCCCTATTGTCTATTAGTGTACTTCTGCTATTATTTTAGAGGCTTCTGGAATTATTTCTATAAAAGCATTTACAATTCCAGGTGCAAAGTCAATACCTGCTCTTTTTTCTATTGTACTTACAGCTTTTTCTATTGTATAGCCCTCTCTATATGGTCTTGCAGATACCATTGCCTCAAATGCATCTGCTATGCTTACAATCATTACAGAAAGTGGTATTCCATTTTGTGACAATTTATCTGGGTAACCATTTCCATTTATTTTTTCATGGTGGTGTCTAACTATAGGAATTATATTTTTTTGGAAACCATTTCTTTTTATGATAATTTCTCCATATTCAGGATGTTTTGCTATTCTTGAAAATTCTTCATTTGTTAGTGGTTTTTTCTTGGCTATAATCTCTCTTGGTACATAGATCATTCCTATGTCATGTAAAAGTCCACCGAGTTCTATTATCTTTAAGTCGTCATCTGAAATTAAATCTTTGCTTGCCTGATTTATATACTTTGCTAATCTCAATGCTATTTTTGATACTCTTCTTGAATGGTTATATGAAAAACCATCTCTGCCGTCACAGGCATTTACTATAAAGTTGGTCAAAGAATCAGTAACTTCTACAGAAAGAGTTGTTTCATTAACAATTTCTGTTGGTACTGAAATTTTTTCTTCTTGTTTATTTGATAATTCACATAATGAAGATGTCAAAAGTTGAATAGCTGAATAAGCAGATAAATCTTGTTCAGTGTCTATTGGTTTTATACCTGCATTTTTTAATTCAAGAGGTAATTTATCTTTTTCTTTTGCTTGTATATGTTCGTAAGCTCTTACAAATCCTGAAAAACAGTTGTTCTTTATTGAATCTGCAGATTTTTTGTAGAATTCAATAGCTTTTTCAGGTTCTCCAAGTGAAAAATATGTTGTCCCTAAATAATAGTTTGCAAATGGCTCATCTTCTTTTATTTTGAGAATATTTTTAAACTCATTTTCTGCTGGATTCAATTTATCTAATTTTAGCATTGCAATTCCATAGAGTTTTCTCAATTCAAGATCATTAGGATTGTTTTCTATTCCTTTTTTTAGAGCATTTATTGCATTTTGAGAATTGTCAAGAAGAATAAGACATTTTCCTTTTATACGTGTAATCTCTTCTTCATTTGGACTTACTCTTTCGATATCTTCTATTAGTTTTAGTGCCTCTTTATATTTTTTTTGATTTTCCAGTGCAGAGGCTTTTTGAACCATTATTTTTATATTCTTTGGAAATAGTTTTTCTGCGTCGGATAATATTTTTAGGGCTTCATTGCTTCTATCTCTTTCTATTAAAACTTTTGCTAATTTTATATATCCTTCAAATAGTTTTGGATCTTTTTCTATGGATTTTTTGTAATTTTCTTCAGCAAGATCATAATTTTTTATTCCTGAGTATATTTCTCCTAACTCAAAATATACATCTGCTGTATCTTTTTTAGCACTTATTGGTTGCATTGTCCACTTTTCAGCTTGTTTGTAATTGCCAACAATTCTGTAAGCTGAAGACATTCCTATATATGCTTTTACATAGTCTGGTTTTAATTTGATTGCTCTATTAAAACAAGCTGATGCTTGCTGACTATTTCCCAATTTTAAATATGTTATTCCCAATAGATATGTCGTATTTGGTGATTTTGGTCTTTGTTTTAATTCATTTTGTAAATATAAACCTGATTCAGGATAGTTTTTTAATTCAAAATATGTTACTCCAGTAAGATAGTTTACTAAATTACAATCAGGATTTAGTGCTATTGCTTTTGAATAGTTTCTGAGAGCCTTATCATAATCTCCTAAAGCATGATAAATAAATCCAACAGCAATATATTTTTCAGGCATTTCTTTTTCAGAATTTTCAAAATTTTCCAATGATTTGTAGATGAGATTTTGTGGTGGAAGACCTGTTTTATCTACTTTATTAAAGCAAAAGTCCCCATCTTCATCTGTTACTGTTTGAAGGGCTTTAAAGGCATAGCCTAATCCGCCTTCCAGTAGATATATTATTCCCATCAAATATTTTGCATTATTTCCATTGGGCATTTTTGAACATTTTTCTAAAACTTTGATAGCTTTTTGAAAACTGCCTTCTTTTATATATAACTGTGCAAGTTTATATAGGTTTTCCTCATTATTAAGATTTTCTGATACAAGTCGCTCTTGATTGGCGATTAGACTACTTAAATTTTCCATAATAAACTCTCCATTTCTTACTGGCAGATGTCAATTTATTTTAAATATTTTTTTTTTCTGCTCTTTTTTCCTTCTATTTTTTTCTTTTTCTAAAAGGCAAATAATGACTTTATAAAGAATTCAAAAATGACATTATTATTAGATACAATAATCCCATGATAATAAGGGGGAAATATGAAACTTGCTGACAATACAGAAAATAATTCACTTCTTTTAATTGATGGACATTCTGTTACATATAGAGCTTTTTATGGTATGCCAAATTTGGTTTCTGCTTCAAATGGAGCAAAAACAGGAGCTTTAACTGGTTTTTTGAATATGCTTTTAAAATTTATTGAGGAGTTAAAACCAAAATATTTGGCTTTTGCATTTGATTTATCTCGTCCTACAAAAAGATTGGAACTTTTTCCTGAATATAAAGCAGGTCGTCAAAAAATGCCAGAAGACCTTGAGGAACAGCTTAATTATATATATCAGTTGCTTGAAATATTGAATATTCCTGTTATTTCTGTTGAAGGCTATGAAGCTGATGATTGTATTGGAACCATTGCAAAAGATGCTTCTTCAAAAGGGATTGATGTAAATATAATAAGTTCTGACAGGGATTTGATACAGATTATTTCTGATAAAGTACATTTGTTATCTCCAAATAACACAGGGAAAACTTTAATTGTACATGATGTTGATTATGTAAAAGAAAAATATGGGTTTGAACCTGAATTTATTGTTGATTTTAAGGCACTTGCTGGAGATAAATCTGATGGAATACCTGGTGCAAAAGGCATAGGGGATAAGACAGCTGTAAAATTGATTTCTGAATTTGGAACAGCAGAAAATATTTTGGCTAATGTTGATAAAATAAAAGGTCGTGCTGGTAAATTAATAAAAGAATCAGAAGATGCAATTAGATTGAGCAAAACACTTGCTACTATCAATTTTAATCTTCCTATTAAATTTGACAATGAATCAATGGCATTTTCTGAATTTGAAGATTCAAAATTACTCGATTTTTTGAAACATTTTGAGCTTAAATCAATTATAAATAAGTTATTTAAGGAAAACAAAGAAGATATAACGCTCAATTTTAATATAAATTTTGATTCAGATTCAGACACAAAAAGTGATCCAAAATTAGAAGTATTTTTGAATTCTGATTTACCAAAGGATGATTTTGTTTATATCTTTTTTGAAGATGGAAAAATAATTTTTGAAGATGGGAAAGAGTGTGAAATCACCGCATTTAAAAAAAGTATTACCGAGAAAAAGATTTGTGCATTTGATATAAAGTCTTTGATTAAGGAATTTTATAAACATGATATAGAATTTGATTTTGATTTTTTTGATGTAGCTTTAGCGAGTTATGTCTTGAATCCTTCGGATAATTACCATGATTTTATGAAATCTTTCTATTTTTTGACTGGTTATGAGGATATAATTGAAGAAGATATTGTTAAAAAGTTTCGCTTTTCAATGCTTCGTAAAATGAGATATTGTGCAGAAAAAAGACTTTTTGAAATTTCTTCAAGAGATGTATTTGTCAATATTGAACAGCCACTTTTAAAAGTTTTGGCAGATATGGAAAATACAGGCATAAAATGTGATAGGAAAATATTAGAAAATGCCGATTTGGTTTTGACATCTAAATTAAATTCGCTTGAAAATGAAATATATAATATTTCTATGGAGAAATTTAATATAAATTCTCCTAAACAGCTTTCTTATATCTTGTATGAAAAATTGATGTTGCCAAATTTAAAGAAAAATGCCACAGATATTTTGACTTTAAATGAGCTTAAATCTTATCCTATTGTTCCACTTGTTATAGAATATAGGGAATCAAAAAAATTACAATCTTCATATACTCAAAAATTGCCTTCAATGATAGAAAGTGATGGAATGATAAGAACTCATTTTGATTCTATGAAGACAGAGACAGGAAGACTTGCTTCGAGTGAGCCGAATCTGCAAAATATTCCTGTTAAATCAGATTTGGGAAGAGAAATAAGAAAGTCATTTGTTGTCAGGAATAGTGATTCAATTTTTCTTAGTGCGGATTATTCACAGATAGAATTAAGGGTTATAGCACATTATGCAGATGATCAGAAAATGTGTGAGGCTTTTAACAAAGATTTTGATATACACGCCATGACTGCCTCAGAAATTTTTGATGTTGATTTATCAAATGTTACAGAATTGATGAGAAAAAAGGCAAAGGCTGTAAATTTTGGTATAATATATGGAATTTCTGCCCATGGTCTATCTCGTTCTTTAAATATTGCTATGTCTGAAGCTAAAAAATATATAGATATGTATTTTCATAGATTCCCTCAGATAGATAGTTTTATTAAAGAGACAATAAAGCAGGCTGAAAAAGATGGTTTTGTTACTACTCTTTTGGGGAGAAGACGCTATATTGAAAATATAAATAGCAGATCAGAAGTTATGAAAGCTGCAGCAGGGAGAATTGCTGTAAATACAATTATTCAAGGTTCTGCAGCAGACATAATGAAATCTGCCATGATTAAAATAGCAAAAAATATAAAAAAAATGGGTTTAAAATCTAAAATGTTACTTCAAATTCATGATGAATTGATTTTTGAAGTGCCTTTAAAAGAGATAAATTTTATTGAATCTATTATAAAGGGTGCAATGGAAAAAAATATTTGCTTAAAAATTCCTTTAACTATTAATATTAAAAAAGGTAAAAACCTTTCTGAAATGGAATAGATAAAAAATGTTTTTTAACATTAACATATTTTTATTATTATTTTTTTTCTATTGCTTTGAGGTTATAAATATTTGATTATTTCTATTAAGATAATAATTGTTATAGCCTCTACTGTTGAAAGGAGCTTTTGTTTACAATGAACAACGAACAGATCGGTAAGGACGTTGAAGTTGAAAATGTCCAAAATGAAGTTGCATCCATGGCTGATATGGAATCCTACGAAGAATCTTTTAAACAAATAAGAGTAGGAGAATTTGTCAAGGGTAAAATTGAGAAAATCGACAATGAGGGAATTACAGTCGATCTCGGTGGTAAGACAGATGGTTTTGTACCTGCAGCCGAAATTACAGATTTCAATCCTTCCGAATCTGATTTAAAAGTCGGTGATGAAATCAATGTAGTAGTTCTCCAGCGTAAGGGTGGAGTTGAGGGCGAATTCATTCTTTCTAAGAAGAGAGCAGATAAAGAATTTGCTTGGAAGAGAATTCTTGAAGCTTATGAAAAGAAGGAACCTATAACTGCAACATGTACAGAAGCTGTAAAAGGTGGAGTTATTGTTGATATAGGTACAAGAGGTTTTGTTCCAGCTTCTCAACTTGATATAAGACAGGTAAAAGACCTTACAGAGTTCATCGGCGAAGAATTGAAATTAAAGATTATAGAACTTGATCCTCAGAAAAAGAGAGTCGTTCTTTCAAGAAAAGAAATTCTTATTGAAGAAAGAAAAGAAAGACTTATTGAAGAAAAGAAAAAAGCAAAAGAAAGAATTGCTAACATCAAAGAAGGTGAAATTCTTCAAGGTACAGTTGCAAGATTGACAGATTTTGGTGCATTTGTAAATCTTGGTGGTATAGATGGACTTATTCATATTTCTGAGATGTCTTGGAAGAGAATAAAACATCCATCAGATATAGTTTCTCCTGGCGATAAAGTAGATGTCCTTGTTCTCAAGGTAGATGCAGAAAAAGACAAAATTCAATTAAGTCTTCGCCAAGCAAAACCAGATCCATGGCTTGTAGCAGATGAAAAATTCCCTGTAGGCTCAATAATACCTGGAAAGATTACAAAACTTGCTAAGAAATATGCTTTTGTTGAATTAATGGATGGAATTGAGGGACTTATTCCAATCGGTGAAATATCAAATGAGAGAATTGGTGTTCCAGAAGATGTTCTCAAGATTGGACAAGAAGTCAATGTAAAAGTTCTTGAAGTAAAGAGCAAAGATAGAAGAATGACACTTTCAATAAAGGCAACACTTCCAGCACCTGAAAAGCCAGCTCGTTCTAAAAAGAAAGATGATTTTGCAGAATATTCTGATAAGTCAACTGCAACAATAGGAAGTTATTTAAAGAGTAAAGAAGAAGGTAATATATAGTTATTAACTGACAACAAAAAACTGGGTGAAAATTTTTTCGCTCAGTTTTTTTTTTATCATTTATAATTTTATAAAAATAAAAAAGTGGCATGAAATTTTTCATACCACTTTTTGTTTGATTTAGAATTTAGAATTTTACTTTAAATTCTGTTGTAAATTGTGTTCCGCTCCAGTCCATATTGTATGCACATACATCTCTTACTGCTGGATATGGGACACATACTAAAGCATCATCAACAGTGCTGAAATATTTGAAATTACAGCTCCATTCTGTATTTTTGCTGAGCTTATAATCGAATCCAATATATGGAACACTTTGTTTGGTGTCTATATTTGTATAGTCATAGGAATTTCTTTGTATAGCATAGTTGTAATGTAGCATGTTTGGATCATAATGACCTTTAATAGATGTATAATCAAATCCAACTTTTCCTGTAAATTTCTCGTTAAATGGATATGATACACCAACATGGAATCCGCTTACATCGAGATCAACATAATTCTGTGCAGCTGATGTACCGAAATCATATAAACCTGGTGTGTAACCTGCGTAACCAGTGTTTATGAAGTAGAGTTGGTTGATTCTGAGGTCTGTATCTCTCTTGAAGTTCTGTTTATAGTAATTGAGTTCGAGACCGAGGTCATTTTTAAATTTGTAATCTACACCGATGTCAAATTTGCTTGTTTTGCCTTTGTGATCATCATAAGTATTTATACCAACAACATTTCCTGCCAAATCATAGACTGGAACATTACTACCTACACAAGGACTAAAGAATGCATCAATAAATCCTGGTTTATAGTAGTAATTCAAGTTGTTGTCAGCAGTCTTACAGAGTCCTGTTTCAACCTGCTGATATGTCTGGTATGAAGCCCAAATTTTGCCTCTGTCATCTTTGAATCTATATGTGAGCTTGAAATCCCAACCTTGTCTATTATTTGTATATATTTCGCTATCATGTAATTGATACATGCCTGGGAAGTAAGAGAAGTTTGGAAGTCTCCACATTGAATTGACAGCTATTGGGTAGCGAAGTATCATTGGATCGTATGTTGGCTCTATTGATTTGTACTGAATGTCAACATCAAGTGCATCATCAAAAAATGTTGCACCGAGACCAGCTCTGAGAGCACTACCGCTTACGCTGTAATCTGATTCGTGTGTTGGTTTGTAATCTGAATGTGCATATTCTGCGAAGAATCTTGGCTTAATTTTGCTGTCTTCCCAAGTGTAGTCAAAGTGTGCTGACCAATTTGTTGTTGACTGCTCGCCAAAGATTGATATTCCATCTTCTGTATTGAATACTGGAGCTAAATGTGTGTTATAGCCATTGATATACTCAAATGGAGAACCCCACTGGAGTCCGCTTTGTGTTATTCCAGCACTGGTATTAGAACCTGTATAATTATTGCCATCGTTCATAGCTCTAAGATAACCGAGCTTAAAGTTTCCACCTTTGAATCTCCAACCGAGGTCTAAACCATAGGCATAAGTGTTGTAACCGCCATCACTTGTAGGGGATACGCGTCTAGTTACTATGTCTCCAGTTTCTAAACCTGTTAAATCTGAATCTGGTAGTGATGTAAAGAAGACTTCCCAATCCATATCTGAAAGAAAGTTTGCTGTTCCAGTTACTTTGAATCCTAAATTATTGAGATGACTTTCTCCGTTCACATTTGGATTTGGGATACCTGAAAATAGAATAGAGTCCATATTCATTTCATGGAATTCGCCAACAGTTAATTTGATGCCTGATGGTTTATGTTTTACCCAAAAGTTTTCAAGTTTGGCCTCTGTACAAACATTTTCAAAATTTCCTACTTCTCTTGTTTCTGCATAGTTAGATAATCCCATAAAAGTATGTGGGTGTGATACACCATAGAAAGCGTTCACTATTGGATCACCGATAGCTGTATATGCTTCAAGTTCAAGACCTGCATCTACATCATCACTTACTTTTGCGTTGATACCGAGTGTTGCAATGGCTGAAACACCTGTGCCACTTGTCAAAGGTCTGCCATTTTTGTAATCAATAACTGGCATATATCCGTTTATAGCAGGATGTGCATTAGCACCTGATATTGCACCTGTGATTTTTTCAGGTATATTTGCACCTTGTTCACACCAACCATAGCCATTAAATACTCTCCATTTTTGATCACTTTTGAAACCTTGTGTTGTGAATATAGTATCTAATTCACCATAGAAAGTGATTCTTTCAAGTTCAGTTACTCTTTTGTCGAGGCTTGCAACTGAATCTTCAAGATTAGTTACTCTTACCCCGAGTGCATCGAGTTCTGATTTGAGCTGATTTACGAGTCTTCTGAGTTCTTCAAGATCAGCTTTTGTTGCAAATGTTGCATGTTCTTGATCGTTCATTGCAAGAAATCTTGCAATGACCATAGCCATTTCGTAACGAGTTGCAGCTCTATTGCCTTTGAATGTTCCATCTGGATAGCCTTCAACTAAACCACTTGCTGCTAAGTTAGCAACAGCATCTCTTGCCCAATGTTCTTCAGGCACATCTGGAAAAACAGGTGCAGCAAATGCTGGAGATGCAAAACAACAAACTGCAAGACCTGCAAGAAGAACTGAAAGTTTCTTCATTATTTTTTGACCTCCGAAAATATAACTTAATAAATATTGGCTTTTTTGTTTTGTGCAGAAATATTTATCTTTTTTCGGAAAAGTGACCGTGTTTTCTTTTCCAAAGATTTAATTCTGTTTATTTTGTTAGCCATTGTAATAAATCGAAAAGTATTATTCCGACTTCTTGAATATTAATTTATAATTTTGAACTTATAAAAGTTCTATTAATTACATTTTAAGTCCTCTTTTAGATGTATTTTTGACCAAATAATAATAAATTTTAAATAATATTATAAAAAAATTTTGTATATTTAAAAATTTGTGCTAAAATATAAAATTAACTTATATTTATTTTATGAGGTTTAAAAAAATGAAAACACAACAAGAAATAAGAAAGTCTTTTCTTGATTTTTTTGAATCAAAAGGACATAAAATTGTTTCTTCTTCACCTGTAATTCCAAAAGATGATCCTACACTTTTATTTGCAAATGCAGGAATGAATCAATTTAAGCCATATTTTTTGGGATCAGAACAACCAGAATTTACAAAAGTAGCTGATACTCAAAAATGTTTGAGAGTTTCTGGAAAACATAATGATTTAGATGCTGTCGGAAATGACACATATCATCATACATTTTTTGAAATGCTTGGAAATTGGTCTTTTGGCGATTATTTTAAAAAAGAAGCTATTATGTATGCTTGGGAATTTTTGACAGTTGTCTGTGGTTTTGATAAATCAAAGTTATATGCAACTTATTTTGGGGGAGATAAAGAAGACGGTTTGCAAGCAGATGATGAAGCCCGTGATATTTGGAAAAATTGTACAGATATAGACAATTCGCATATTCTTCCTTTTGGAAAGAAGGATAATTTTTGGGAGATGGGGGAAGTTGGTCCCTGTGGTCCTTGTAGTGAAATTCACATAGATTTAGGTTCTGATATGTGTGATAAAAAGGACGATCCAAATCATGTCTGCGGTGTAAATGGCGATTGCAGAAGATTTATGGAAATTTGGAATCTTGTATTTATGCAATTAAATAGAAATAAAGATAAAAGCCTTTCTAAGTTAAATAAAAATAATATTGATACAGGAATGGGTTTTGAGAGATTGACAGCACTTTTACAGGGGAAAAAATCCAATTATGATACAGATTTATTTACTCCTATATTGGATAAGTTAACTGAAATAACAGGTGTAAAATATGGTTCTTCAGATTCTACAGATGTGGCCATGAGAGTATGTGCAGACCATATAAAAGCTCTTTGTTTCGCAATTTCAGATGGAGCAAGACCTGACAAAAAAGGAAGAGGTAGTGTTTTGAGAAGTCTTTTGAGGCGTGCATCTCGCTTTGGCTCTCAAAGACTTGGAATGAAAGAACCATTTTTATATAAGTTGCCAAAAACTGTTGCTGATATATACAGTGATATTTTCCCTGAGGTTTTAAAAAATGTAGAGACGATTTCTGATATTTTAAAAGAAGAAGAGATTCTTTTTGGAAAAACTTTGGAACAGGGACTTTTGAGATTTAATGAGTTGATAGAAAAAGCTGGCTCAAATAATGTTTTAGATGGTTTTGATGCATATAGATTATATCATCAAGATGGATTTCCAAAAGATTTGATTTTGCAAATGGCTTCAGAACATGGAAAAACTATTGATGAAGATAGCTGGGAAAAAGCAGAAAAAGAACACAGAGAGAGATCGAAAGGGGAGGCAAAAGAGGCACTTTTAGATCCACAAGTTATTTCAGACCTTCCTGCAACAGAATTTATTGGTTATTGGGAAAGTGGAAAATCTGATCATGATGGGACAGAAGCAGAAGTAAAGCCATTGAGAATGATTGGGGAATCTTTTTTGATTCTCGAGTCAACTCCATTTTATGCTCAATCTGGTGGTCAAATTGGTGATACAGGTATTATCACTGGCGAAAATTTTGAGTTTAAAGTTACGGATACAAAGAAGATAGGAAATTTCCATATTCATTGTGGTATTTTGGAAAATGGAGATTCAGAAAATTTACCTGAAAAGGTTTTTGCAAAAGTTGACCATGATAGAAGAAAAGCTCTTATGTCTGCACATACAGCAACGCATATTTTACAATGGGCTTTGAGAGAAGTATTAGGTGAGCAGGTTGCACAAAAAGGTTCTGAAGTTTCTCCAGAATTGTTAAGATTTGATTTTAGACATCCAAAACAGATGACAAAAGAAGAAATAGAAAGAACAGAAATTCTTGTAAATAAAAAGATTATGGAAAATACTCCACTTGTTATTTCTTGGAAATCTTTAGAAGAAGCTAAAAAAGATAATGTTACTGCTCTTTTTGGTGAAAAGTATGGCAAGACAGTCAGAGTTATAGATATTGGTGGATATTCAAAAGAACTATGTGGTGGAACACACTGTAAGGCAACAGGTGATATAGGCTCATTTAAAATCATGAGTGAATCATCATCTGAAGCAGGAGTTAGAAGAATTGAAGCTATAACAGGCATGAAAGCATTTGAGGAAAGTGTGAAGGACAGAAATGCTATAAAAGAATTGTCTTCAATGCTCGTTGCTCCAAGAGAAGAATTGGCAAAAAAGATAGAGGCTCTTAATGCAAAAGTAAAAGAAATGATAAAAGAGAGAGAAAAAGAGAGCAAAAAAGGATTGGAAAAACAATCTGAAGATATCTTTAAATCTGCTGAAGAAGTAAATGGAGTAAAAGTAACATGTCAAAAATTCTCTGAAATGTCGGCAGACAACCTTGCAACTCTTGCTACTCTTGTAAAAGGTCATAATAAAGTTTGTGGTCTGTTTATATCTGTTCAAGAACAGACAATTTCGTTAGTCGGTTTTGCTTCAAAAGATATAGCAGCAAAAGACAAAGTAAATATTGGAAATTATGTAAGAGAAGCCTCTAAAATTTTAGGTGGAGGCGGAGGCGGAAAATTTGATTTTGCAAAAGGTGGAGGAAAGAATCCCGAAAAGGTCGACGAAGCCTTGGAGAAGACAAAATCAGATTTGACATCATTTTTAACAGCAAATGTGCTGTAAATATTTATAAGCTCTATTTATATTGGGGGCTGTGAAAAAATATTGACTTTTTTCACAGCCCCTGCATCATTCCTTTAGAATTTTCAAATAGGTATCAAGCCTTGCGTTGATGTACCCAGCAAATAGATATTCCATAGCGGAAAGATCATGTTTGACATGATAGGCATCAAACGCATTGTAATAAGCAACCCTGTCTGTGAACTTGATATCGATGGGCGGATAACCCGCTTTCATAAGCTCCAGATTCACAAGCAGTCTGCCAGTCCTTCCATTGCCGTCGATAAAGGGATGGATGCCCTCAAAATCAATATGGAATCGGGCCAGCTTTGTCACAATGTGATCCTCGCTTGTGGCATAATCGAGCAAAAGTTGCTCCATTTTCGGCTCTATTAGATATGGTTGCACGGGTTCGTGGTGAGCCCCCATTATATGGACGGGAATTCTTCTATAGACGCCACGGTCATCCTTTTTATCTGCAAGGACAAGAAAATGAATCTGTTTGATAATGCTTTCCGTCAGCGTCGCATTTTCTTTGACAAGTTCTCGCACATAATTGAACGCTTCCTTGTGACCGACGGCCTCCATATGATCCTTCAGAGGTCGCTGGTCTATCGTCAGTCCTCTAAGGACAAGATCGGTTTCGCGGAGTGTCAGTGTATTGCCCTCTATGGCATTGGAGTTATAGGTATACTCGACTGTGAACTCCTCATTAAGTCGTTCTACTTCACCTTCCGTCAATGGTCTTCTTTCATCTAACTCTACCTTTTTATGGTCGATCTGAACGAAGATGCTTTCCTTCAATTTGAACCTTCCGTCGGCTGGCTTTTCTGCATCGATCGGTATCTTCCAGCTTCTGCCTTCCTGATGTGCACCTATAATCTTGCCTTCGGAACAAAGCACTCTGATTCTTCTATCCGAAATGCCCCATTTTGCGGATGCTTCTCTCACTGTCATATACATAAGCCTTCACCTCCAATCAGATGTTGCATTATAGCATATTATCGGAATAAAATCAAGGTTATCGGAATAACATATTATAAATTATCGGAATAATATATAGTAACAACATCGAAATATTTGCAATAACAAAAAAACAGGTTCGAAAAATTTCAAACCTGTTTTTATTATTATTATTTAACGAAATTCTTTGTCAAATTGCCCCCTCCCTTTGGGAGGGAAGGGGAGGGATAATCCCTTAACCTAAGTTAGAATTTAACTTTGAATTCTGTTGTGAGCTGTGTACCGCTCCAATCGCTTGAATGGTATACTCTGTCGCCAACTGCTGGAACTGGAGCATAGAGACCAGCATTGTCTGTTGTGTTGAAGAACTGGAGGTTAAGACCCCATTCTGTGTTCTTGCTGAGCTTGTAATCGAAGCCGATATATGGAACGCTCTGCTTTGTATCTATGTTTGTATAGTCATGTGATGCTGTTTGAACTGCATAATTTGCTGTTAAACCAGCTGGATCATAGTGACCTTTGAGAGCTGTGTAATCATATCCAATTTTACCAGTGAATTTCTCATTGAATGGATATGCAATTCCAATGTGGAAACCTGTTACGTCGAGGTCAACATAGTTTACAGCAGCTTCTGCTCCTAATGTACCTACACCTGTAACCATTGTCCAATATGGCTGGTTGACTCTGAGGTCTGTATCTCTCTTGAAGTTTTGTTTGTAGTATTCAAGTTCAAGACCAAGGTTGTTTTCAAATTTGTAATCAACACCGATATCAAATTTGTTTACTTTACCTTTGTTTTCATCGAGGTATCCGCCAAGTCCTGTGCCTGTGATATTTGTATATGCACCAGCAAGTGGTGTGAAGAATGCATCAATGAATCCTGGGTCATAATAACCATCAAAGTTTTTAACTAAGCTTGCATCAACTTGCTCATATGTTTGATAAGATGCCCAAATCTTACCTCTGTCATCTTTGAATCTATATGTGAGCTTGAAGTCCCAACCTTGTCTGTTGTTTGTATAAATCTCTGTGTCATGAAGCTGATACATACCTGGGAAGTGTGAGAAAGCTGGAAATGACAATGGATTTACATTTACAGGGTAGCGAAGGATCATTGGATCATATTCTGGTTCTATTGATTTGTACTGAATGTCAACATCAAATGAATCATTAAAGAATGTTGCACCAAGACCAGCTCTGAGAGCACCACCACTTACGCTGTAATCTGATTCGTGTGTTGGTTTGTAATCTGAATGTGCATATTCAACAAAGAATCTTGGTTTAATTTTGCTATCTTCCCAAGTGTAGTCAAAGTGTGCTGACCAGTTTGTTGTTGATTGTTCACCAAATATTGAAGTGTTGTTTAGTACCTGAACTGGTGCTATATGATTATTATTTGGTATGAAGCCCATTCCTAATGGTAAGTATTCTACTGGAGTTCCCCAGCTAATAAGATTTTGACTTATTCCATAACTAAGGCTGCTACCAATCTGAGGATAAAGTGCATTGAGACCATAGTTTGTTCCATAGTTGGTTCCATCATTCATAGCTCTGAGGTAACCAATCTTGAAGTTTCCACCTTTGAATCTCCAACCGAGGTCTAAACCGTAAGCATATGTGTTATAACCATCACCATTGTATGTTAAACCTACACGACGTGGATCACCTTGGTCTAAGTTTGCATCTGGAAGAGATGTGTAGAAGATTTCCCAATCCATATCTGAAAGGAATTCAGCTGTTCCATTTACTTTGAAACCATAGTTTGGAATATAAGCTGAACCATTTACATTTGGATTTGGCTGTCCTGCAAAGAGGATAGAATCCATATTCATTTCGCCAAATGAACCAACTGTGAGCTTGATTCCTGATGGTTTATGTTTTACCCAGAAATTGTCAAGTGTTACAGCTGTGAACATATCACTTGCATTGCCAACACCAGTTGTTCTTATATAGTTGCCTTGTCCAGCAAATACATTTGACATATATGGCTGTTGTACGCCATAGAATGAATTTACGAGTGGATCGCCAACTGCTGTGTATGCTGCGAGTTCGAGACCTGCATCTACATCATCACTTACTTTTGCATTGATTCCGAGTTTTGCAACTGCTGAAACGCCTGTACCACTTGTAAGAGGTCTGCCGTTTTTGTAGTTGATAACTGGAATTCCATCATTAGCTTGTAAATTTCCATAAGCGTCTACATTTGTAGGACCAACACCATATGCACCAAATAATGCATTAGCACCTGTTACAGAACCTGTATATGATTGAGGTGTTGTGTTGAATGGTACATCATAGTCACCATCTGCCCAACCAAAGCCATTGAATGTTTTCCAAGTATCATTGCTCTTTACGCCTTGTGTTGTGAATATAGCATCTAATTCACCATAGAAAGTGATTCTTTCAAGTTCAGTTACTCTCTTATCGAGGCTTGCAACTGAATCTTCAAGGTTTGTTACTCTTACGCCAAGTGCATCGAGTTCTGATTTGAGCTGATTTACGAGTCTTCTGAGCTCTTCAAGATCAGCCTTTGTTGCAAATGTTGCATGTTCTTGATCGTTCTTTGCAAGAAATCTTGCAATGACCATAGCCATTTCGTAACGAGTTGCAGCTCTGTTACCTTTGAATGTGCCGTCTGGATATCCTTCAACTAAACCGCTTGCTGCTAAATTAGCAACAGCATCTCTTGCCCAATGCTCTTCTGGAACATCTGGAAAAACTGGTGCAGCGAATGCAGGAGCTGCGAAACAGCAAACTGCAAGACCTGCGAGAAGAACTGAAAGTTTCTTCATAATGATTTAACCTCCGAAAAAATAAGTTAATAAGTGTTGGCTGTTTTTGTTTATTCCAAAGACTTATCTTTTTTCGGAAAAGTGACCGTGTTTTCTTTTCCAAGATTTTATCTCTTTTTATATTGTCAGCCATTGTAATGAGTCGGAGAGTATTGTTCCGACTTCTTGAACACTTTTAAAAATCCGTTTAATTTTTTGTTTTTTTACTTTACGACTTAATACAATTCTATGAAATATTTATATATCCTTTTTTTTATAGAATTTTTTTTTAAAGTTTTTTTGTCGTTTTACATTATGTCTCATGAAAATTCTATTTCTTTTTTATATATCCTTCTTTTACATAATTATTTTTTTATTTTTTTGAACTATTGCAATGAATTGAATTCAAGAGTTTTCTTGATTCCTTCTTCAAGTGTTACTTTAGCTACCCATGATAATTCTTTTTTTGCTTTTTCTGTATTTAAACAAATTCTCTCTACTTCTCCAGGTCTTTTTGCTTCATATATTGCTTTTGGAGAGTTTTTTATCAATTTGCTTAATATTTCGTATATTTCATTTACAGATGTTTCTTTCCCTGTACCTATATTATATATTTGATTATCTCCATTATTTATTGCTGAGATATTAGCATTTACTACATCTCCTACAAATACATAATCTCTTGTTTGATTACCATCTCCAAAAATTATAGGCGTATCTCCTTTTAACATTCTGCCCATGAATATTGCAATTACTCCAGCTTCGCCAAGTGGATCTTGTCTTGGACCATATACATTTGCATATCTAAGTATAGTATATTTAAGACCATATAAGTCATGATAGTATTCTATATAATGTTCAGGACAATGTTTGCTTATTCCATAAGGAGCCAATGGTCTTACTGTGTGTTTTTCATCTGCAGGTATTTCTTTAGGTTCACCATATACTGCTCCACCGCTTGATGAATATATGATTTTGCCTATACTGTATTTTTGTATCATATTTAATAAGTTAATAGTACCTATTATATTTGTTGTTGCATCAAATATTGGATTTGATACTGATTTTCTTACATCAATTTGAGCTGCTAAGTGAAAAACAAGGTCTATTTTATTTTCTTTAAAAATTTTTCCTATATTTGAATCTGTTATATCAATGTTGTAAAATTTGGCTTTTGGATTTATATTTTTTTCTCTTCCTGTGCATAAATTGTCAAGTATAATGACATCATGACCATCATTTATTAGCCTGTCAACAATGTTTGAACCAATAAATCCAGCTCCACCAGTAACTAATGATTTCATGTTTTTAGTCCTTCCGTTTTTTAGTCATGATTTCTTTTAATTTATTTTTTTATAATTCCTTCTTTATCTTCTTTAATAATATAAAGGATTTTCGTATATTAAAAAGCGAAATTATCAAAAATATAATTTTTGAAAGGCTGTAATCTGTAACATGAAAAACATCTTTCTTGTTTTAATTGCATTTACATTAGTCCTTTTTACGGCTTCTTGTTCATCACAAAATCAAAGTGATAAGAAAGAAATCGTGCTTTGGACGGATATGACAGAATCTGCTTCGATAAGAGCTACTGCTGACCGTTTTGAAAAGGCTAATGAAGGTTGGAAAGTTAGAATAGTCAGAGTTCCTTTTGAAGAACTTAGGGCAAAATATCAGACAGCTGGTCCTGTCTTTAAAGGTCCAGATGTCATAACAGGACCACATGATTGGATTGGAAGTTTTGCAACAGCGAAACTTATTGCTCCAGTAGAATTATCCGAAGAGGAGTCTGCAGGTTTTTTAGAAGTTCCTTTAAAGGCACTTTCAAGCCCTGATTTAAATGATGATAATAAAGCTAAATTGTTTGGTCTTCCAATATCAATAGAAGCTGCAGGGCTTATATATAATAAAAAATTTGTAAAAAAAGCTCCTGAAACAATGAAGGAACTGATAGAAATTGCAAAACATACAAATGCAGGAACTTTAGAAGAACTCAGAGGCACAAAATACGAAGAATATATTAATTTTGATGCTTGCAAGGGTAAAAAGTTGGAAGGTTTTTTGTATGAAGTTGAAGATTTCTATTTTACTTGGGCATTTTTTGGAGGATACGGAGCATATATATTTAAGGATACACCGACAGGACTTGATATAAATGATGTTGGCTTAGATACTCCTGAAGCACTTGAAGCAGCAAAATATATATGTGATTTAGATCAACATAGAGGTAAAAATGGAATTATTCCACAAGGAATGAGTAAAGATATTGCAAATGCAAAGTTTATGGAAAATGAACTTTTGTTTACTTTTAATGGTCCTTGGGCTTTGGCTGATTTCAAAAAAAGAGGCATAAATTCTGGAATTGCTCCTATGCCAAAACTTGACAATGGACAAAATCCTTCTGTTTTTGTAGGAGTTCAGGGAATTTATTTAAATAGCAGATCATTCCATAAAGAAAAAGCTCTTGAATTTATGAAAGAATTTTGTAGTAAAGAGGGAGAAGTTGATATTTATCTTGAAGGTGCAAGAATGCCTTCTCGCTATGATGCACAACAAGATCCAAGACTTGCTTCTATCCCTTATGTTTCACAAAATACAAGAATGAGTTCTTATTCGTCATTTTCTTATATAGATGATTTTGAAGTAAGAGAAAATGATGTTTTAAAAGGCGTTCTCGATTCTGCTTCAACAGGAACACCTATTCCAAATATTGTTCAGATGAACGCTGTTTGGCAACCTATGAAAGAAGCTGTTCAGCTTATGTTTAGGGGAGAAATGAAACCTGAAGATGCTTTGAAAGAAGCAGAAACAAGAATAAACAAAGATGTGAAAGGTATGATGGAATAAAATGAATACAAAACGAAAATTAGAATTGTACCCCTATTATTATATTGCACCTGCACTACTCTTTGTCGGTTTGATTGTAGTAATACCAAATATTTACAGCTTTATTTTGTCTTTTACAAATTATAGTCTTTTTCATTTTGACAAATTTGATTTTGTTGGACTTAAAAATTATACTAAGATTTTATTGACAGGTGAATTTGGAACTTTTATTGCTGTTTTTTGGTGGACATTGATTTGGTCTTTGGTTAGTGTTTTTGGTCAATTTGCAATAGGTCTTGCACTTGCTTTGATATTAAATAAAAAGGATTTTAAGGGATCAAATTTTTATAGAACACTTTTAATTATTCCTTGGGCTGTTCCAAGTTTTATTACTGTTTTGATGTGGACAGGTCTTTTAAATACTGATTATGGTTCAATAAACAATATGCTCAATAGTGTTCCTGGATTGATGCCATTTATTACTTTTATGCTTGGAATTGTAAATTGGTCTATTGAACTCTTTAATTCAACTTTAGGAGCTCTAAATTTTGGTGGTTTTCATTTACATCTTTCGACTTTTGCAATAGGACAAAATATTCCATGGCTTACACATGGTGCATGGGCAAAAGTTGCTGTTTTGACAGTAAATCTTTGGCTCGGTTTTCCATATATGATGTCAATTTCACTTGGAGCTTTACAAGGAATTTCTTCTGAATTATATGAAGCCTCTTCTCTTGATGGTGCTTCAAAAGTTCAACAGTTTTGGAAAATAACACTTCCTCAGCTCAGATCTTCAATGTTACCAGTTTTGATAACAAGTTTTAGTTTCTCATTTAACAATTTTGTCGGTATATACTTGTTGACAGCAGGAGGTCCAGCAATGCCAGGAAGTCAGGCTGGTTCTACTGATATTCTCGTAAGTTATACTTATAAACTTGCATTTAATTTATCACAATATGGACTTGCTTGTGCCTATGCAGTATTGATATTCTTTATTATTGGTGGTCTCAGTGCTATAAACTTCAAAGCAACTGGTGCTTTTAAAGAAGATTAAAATCGCTTAATCGAGTTTTAGGAGAAAATTATTATGAATAAAAAACAGAAAAATACTTTGGATTTGGCGATTAGACATCTGGTCATGATAGGTGTTACCATTGCCGTTTTGATGCCTGTATTTTGGATTGTAAATGCTTCTCTTCAAGATGTAGGTAATATGTTTTCAGGTCAGAATGTTGATTTCTCAAAGATGTCTTTTGGAAACTATATAAAACTTTTGACAGAATCTGATTTTGGTCTTTGGGTTAAAAATAGTTTTATTGTATGTTCGATAAGTACAGCACTTTGTCTTATATTTACATGTGTTGCTGGATATGCTTTTTCGAGATTTAGATTTGCATTTAGAAAACAGGGACTTGTTGCTTTAATCATAATCCAAATGTTTCCTGCAACTATGGCCATGGTTGCTCTTTATAATCTTTTAAATTTCTTTGATCAGTGGACAGCAGGATTTATAGGATTTAATTTACCTGGATTGATTTTAATTTATACAGGTGGAAATATTCCTTTCAATATGTGGCTTATAAAAGGTTATATTGATGGAAGTGTTCCAAAAGAGCTTGAAGAATCTGCTTATATTGACGGAGCAACACGTTGGCAGACATTCGTAAAGATTGTACTTCCTATAATGGGACCAATCATGGCTGTTATTGCTATATTCACATTTATTGGAGCATACAATGATTTCTTGATTCCTTCAATCGTCCTTCAGGATTCTTCACAATATACACTTGCTGTTGGACTTAGAGGATTTATCAGTGGTAAATTCTCTATGAACTGGACACAGTTTGCAGCAGCTTCTGTTCTTGGTTCTCTTCCAATATTAGTTGTATTTTTGAGCTTACAGAGATTCCTTGTTGAAGGTCTTACAAAAGGAGCTGTAAAAGGATAGAAGCAAATCAATTTTCGAAAATTGGTGTGATAAAATATTTTAATTTTTGAAAGAATCCCGCTCAAAAGCCGTCATGAATAAGAGCGGGATTTTTAATGGAGGAAAAAAAAATCTATTTTGGAGAAAAGGATGATTTATAAATCAATTGATCTTTTTGCTGGAATTGGTGGAATAAGAAAAGGTTTTGAAAATGTTTTTAAAGATAAATTAACAACAGTTTTTGTTAGTGAATTTGATAAACATGCACAAACTACTTATAGAATTAATTTTAATGATTCTTTTAAAATTTCAGGTGATATAACAAAAATAAGTGAACTAGAAATACCAACATTTGATATTTGTTTTGCAGGCTTTCCTTGCCAAGCATTTTCACTCGCAGGCAATCATCAAGGATTTAAAGATAATTATAAGGGAATGTGTAGAGGTACACTGTTTCAAGATGTTGTTAGAATTTGTGAATATCACAAGCCCAAAGTTATTTTTTGTGAAAATGTAAAAGGACTTATTTCACATGATCATGGTAAAACTTTTAATATTATAAAAAAATCTTTTGAAGAGATAGGATATGATGTTTTTTATAAAATTTTAAATAGTAAAGATTTTGGGGTGCCTCAAAATAGAGAGCGTATTTACTTAGTTTGTTTTAGACATGATTTAAATATAAATGATTTTGTTTTTCCTAAAGGTCGTTTAACAAAAACTTGTATCCTTGATATATTAGATCCTGCTCCTATTTCTTCTAAATATTATTTAAGTGATGTTTATGTCAATACTTTGAGGATTCATAAGGAGAGACATAAATCAAAAGGCAATGGTTTTGGATATGAAATAAGGGATTTGAATGGAATAGCAGGTGCTATTGTTTGTGGTGGAATGGGGAGAGAACGAAACTTAATAATAGATAGTAGAAAACATTCACTTATTCCAATTACTCATATTAAGGGAAAAATCAATGAAGAAAATATAAGAAAAATGACCCCAAGGGAATGGGCAAGACTTCAAGGATTTCCTGAAAATTTTAAATTACAACTTGCTGATACTCATTTATATAAGCAATTTGGAAATAGCGTTACTGTTAATGTAATTGAGGATATAGCAATGAATATAAAGGAGGTATTAGAAAAAAATGAATAAGAATTTTTCAGCAAATAAGGGGGAATGGTCTGAACTTTATGTGTTTTTGAAACTTTTAAAGGACGGAAAATTATATTTAGCAGATACTAAGTTGAATAAAATTTCAGATAAATTTCTTGAAATTGTAAAAATAATTCGTGGAAATATAAATTATTTTACAGGAGATGAAATAAGAATTTTTTGTAATAATGAATATTATATGAGTATATCTTTAGAGAAATTAGATTTTTTTTCTAAAAAAATATTTGAAAATATTTCTAAATCTAAACAAGATGATACTGGAGCATTCAAAATTCTTGATATTTCAGATTTTCTCAATGAAATAAAAGTTGATAATATAAAAGCTCCTTCAAAAGATAAAGTTGATATATTAATGGAAATTATAGATAAAACATCTGTTATTAATATTGATAAAATTAGTGGATTTTCTATAAAATCTGATATTGGTAGTTCTCCTACTCTTATTAATGCAAGTAAGAATACTCGATTTAAATATGAAATTTTTGGAATTTCAGATAGTGATATGAATGATATAAATAAGATAGATAGAGCTTCTAATATTGAATATATGAAAAGTAGATTTAAAGAATTATTTTCTCGTGCTTCTTATGTTAAGTATGATTCTATGTTTAGTGATGTTTATAATGAAAATTTGCTTATGATAGATTCCAAATTTCCTGAAATTTATGCTTATTTTATATTATTTCATTTTATGACAATGGGAATTTATAATCTTGATTGTAATAACTTGTGTGAACTCCTTCAATATATAAATCCTTTAGATTTAAAAAAATGGTTATATAAAGATAGATTGAAAGATATGTTTGTAGCTTCGGCATTAGGAATGACTCCTGGAAAACTTTGGAATAAGATTAACGCTGTAACTGGTGGGTATATAGTAGTAAAAAGAGATGGGGAGGTAGTTTGTTTCCATTTGTATAATAGACATCTTTTTATGGATTATTTATTAAATAATACAATAATAGATCGACCTTCTGCTTCAAGGCATGATTATGCTTATATTTTTAAGGAAGGGAATCGTTATTTTATAAATTTAAATATACAAATTAGATTTAAAAAAATAAATCATCTAAATAATTCAAATGAAAATGAAGTTGTAAAAAAAGAGAAAGAAAAAGAAAAAATATTTGATTTTATGAAAAAATATTATAATAAGATAAGAGATAGGTATAGTTTGTAAATTCAAAATTAATTAGATAAAGTTTATGTTATATTTTTAAGTCTTTATTTTTATAGGCTTGGATTTTTAATGGAGGAAAAATATGAAAAAATATTTGAATTTGTTTTTTATAAGTCTTTCAGTATTTTTTGTTTTTTGTTTTGCAAATGTTTTTGCACAAGAAGCAGATAAGATGAAAGAAGGACTTTCACTTTACTATGCAAGGCATTATGTGGATGCAGCAGAAGTTTTTAAATCAATACTTGAAACAGAAAAAGGAAATAGCATGGCCATGATGTATTTGATGAGCTGTGCTCAAAACACAAAGAAAATTGATTCTTATTTAAGTGAATATGAAGAAAAAGCGCTTTCTAACCCTAAAGATCCTTATATAAAATGTTATTTGGGATTTATGTATTTTGGAAAGAGTATTTTAGAGCATGACGATGTTTTTGAAGAAGCTACAAATATGTTTCAAGAAGCATTAAAACTTGACTCCAATTTAGCACTTGCATATAATGGAATGGGAACAGTATATTTTCAAAAGAGATTGATTCCCAGATCACGTAGTTATTTTTCAAAAGCTGTAAAAATTGATCCTAATGATACAATGTCAATAGAGAGAATTGGTGATATTTATCTAAATGATGATAAAAATTATGGTGCTGCAAAAAGTTATTTTGAAGAAATTATAACTTTGTATCCAACATATCCTGAC
>CADAWZ010000004.1:1114-34693 GCA_902791745.1 uncultured bacterium | reverse complement strand
TCCTTCTCCAGAGGCAATAGAACCCAAAATGCTTTTTGTTGCTTTTTCAACAGTAAAATCTAAAGAACCAGACCAAGCTATTGCCATATTTCCATCAACTTTCAAAACATCATTTTCTAAGTTTACTGTTATGAGTTCTTGCTCTGGAATATAACTTTCTAAAACAGCAATACCTTTGCCTTCCAATTTAGTATTAAATAATCCTTTACCACCAGATATAGCAGAAGATAAATTTTTACGAGCAGTAATTGTATATCTGACAGATTCTTCACAAGCCAAAAACATTCCGTCATCTATAACCATTCCACCTTCCCATTCAGACAAATCTTCTAAAAGGATATATTTATATGTTGGTTCTAAAACAAGAATACCATTTCCGCTATAACGAGGCTTTACTGCACTTTCACCTGTTACAGCTCCACCTACAAATTTACCCAACAAATCTCCCATACCTTTAACATTTGAACTTGCCTGTAATTGACCAATCATCAACTGCATAGCTCCAGCTTGAAGAATAACTCCATTGGGGTCTTTTATCTGTGCTACAACTTGCCTTTTTCTCAAATTCATCTGAGAAGCAAAATAAGCATTAGCAGCATTGTCAAAACTGATCGACAAGTCTTTTTGATATTCTATAACAGCAAAAATACCTTTTCTCGTTATCAATTTGCGAGCTTCTGTTGACTGAAATAAATTTGTTGTTATCATTATTTACCTTCCAAATATTTTTAGTGTTTTTTTGTTCTGATTTCTTCTTGAACCATCTTAATAAATTCATCAAGTGGCATTACAACATTTTCAGTTGTTCCACGAGAACGAACACTTACTGTACCATCTTCTGCTTCTTTTAATCCAATAATAAGCATGTATGGTGGACGATCAATTTGCTGAGCTTCACGGATTTTATAGCCGAGTTTTTCATCACGATCATCAAGTTGTACACGAATTCCTGTTGCCTCTATAGCCTCATATACTTTTGTGGCATATTCTTTTGTCTTTGCACTTACAGGAAGAACTTTTACCTGAACAGGGGCAAGCCAAGTTGGAAATTTTCCTTTTGTCTCCTCAATTATATATGCCATAAATCTATCAAGTGACCCTAAAATAGCTCTGTGTAGAACTACTGGAGTTTTTTCTGTTCCGTCTGTGTCAACATATTTTAAATCAAATTTTGCTGGTAGACAAAAATCAAGCTGACAAGTTGAAAGTGTATATTCAGCACCAACAGCTGGCTTTACATTTACATCAAGTTTTGGACCATAGAATGCAGCCTCACCTATCTCTTCTGTATATTCAATATTGAGATCATTCAAAGCCTCACGAAGAGCTGTTTCCGCTTTATCCCACATAACATCATCATGATGATATTTGACTTTATCTTCAGGGTCTCTTAAAGAAAGAACACAACGATAATCTGTTATACCAAAATCATTATAAGCATCAAAAATAAGATCAACAACACGCTTGATTTCATCTTTAATCTGATCAGGAGTTACAAAAAGATGAGCATCATTTTGACAGAAATGGCGACCTCTTTCAATTCCCTTTAAAGTACCACTTGGTTCAAAACGAAAATCATGGGCAATTTCACCGATACGTATAGGCAATTCACGATATGAATGTGGTTTATTTGCATAAATCATCATATGATGTGGGCAGTTCATAGGTCTCAAAACAAAACTTTCACCTTCAACTTCCATTGCAGGAAACATATTTTCTTTGTAATGCTCCCAATGTCCACTTGTCTGATAAAGTGCAACAGTACCAACACACGGAGTCATAACATGCTCATAGCCGAGTTTGCGTTCTTTTTCTTTAATATATTCTTCCAGTTCTTGCCAAACAATATAGCCTTTTGGAAGAAACATAGGTAGTCCTTTGCCAACAAGATCATCTGTCATGAATAAACGCATTTCTTTTCCTATTCTGCGATGATCACGAGCATATGCTTCTTCAAGCTGTTTTTCATACTCTTTTAATTCATCTTGTGTAGCAAAAGCAACTCCATTTATACGAGTAAGCATTTTATTTTTGGCATCATTCTTCCAATATGCACCACCCTGCTGAGTTATCTTAAAAGCCTTTAAAGCCTTTGTATATGTGATATGTGGACCAATGCACATATCTATATAATCGCCCTGTTGATAAAAACTTATGACTGCATCGTCAGGAAGATCTCCGATATGCTCTTCTTTATATTTTGCATGGCGTTCTCTCATCAACTTAACAGCTTCATCTCTTGGAAGAATAAATGACTTAAAAGGAATATTTTCCTTTACAATTTTTCTCATCTCATCTTCTATTGATTTAAGGTCTTCATCAGACAATTTACGAGTTCCAAGATCGACATCATAATAAAAACCTTTTTCTGTTGCTGGACCATAAGCAAAATCAGCTTCTGGATAAAGCCTTTGAATTGCTTGTGCCATTATATGTGCTGCACTATGTCTAAGAACATGTTGTTCTTCTTCTACTGGACATTCTCCAACTTTGCCGTCATTATAAATAATCTTCATGAACTTAATCCCCAAATATTTATTTTATAAGCTATTTCTTTTCAACACGACATCTTTTTTACCTGCATTTTTTTACTTGCAAAAATAATCTTGCTTTTTATTCTCTAATACAATATAATGTTTTTCATAAGATCATTTATAAAGAAGGTTCTTTTTATGAAATGTGAAAAATGTGGTTCTGAAATTTCAAAATTTATAGGTTTTTGTACTAATTGTCTATCAAAAGAAAACGAACAAAAAGAAAGAGAAGAAGGAATTATACATTTACTAACAATTGGCACTTTTTCTATCTCTAAAAGTAGCAAAAACAATACAATAAGTTTTTGCGATATTCATTTTTCTCAAAAATTTGATTATAAAAATAAACCTATTAATACAATAGAAATTTGTTTATTTTTATCATTTGTTTTTGCAATATCTTCTTTATGGAATATTGTTAATATTTTTGAAGCCTTAATAATGAAAGGAATATCACCAACTCCATTATCTATTGCTTTACCTTTTATATTTGGTTTTCTTGCTTGGTTTTCTTTTTATATTCCAAACAAATTTAATCCAAGTATTATTATTGGTGTTTGGAATATAAATAGAGAAGGTTTTTGTGTTACATATATAGACCCTAAATCTAAAGAAAATAAAGAAACAAAAATAAGTAGAGATAATATAAGCGAAATAGAAGTTAGAAAAATCTCAAATCCCAAAAACTCATATCTATTATCCCCTGAATACGGAGAACATATATATAGTGAACATATTCCTCAAGACTTTTATACTTTATACATTCGTTTATCAAATACCATCTATATTGAAAATGAACAAAAAAGAGAAATTAGACTTTTCTCATATGCCTTTTCAAAATCAGCTAATTTAGAAAATATAAAAACTGAAATTGAAAAGATACTGGAAATTTAAATATTTATTGTAACAAAAAATTAACAAATAATATATTTTTTTAACATTTTTTTTAAAAAATATTTATTACATTTTCTATAAATTGTTCTATAATATATATAAGATTAAAAATTAAGGAGTAAAAAAATGTCATTATCTGGGCTTTCAAGTATCATGAGCCAACAAAGTGTTATGGCTCAACAACTTGCTTTACAACAGCAACAAGAAATGATGAGACAGCAAGGTTTAACCGACACATTGCAAAATGCACAAGGAGCAAATCTTTCTGAAAAACTTGATTCAATAGCACAAAAACAAGAGACAGAAATGCAAATGCATAATGGAAATTCATCATCTACACTTGCTTCTGCTCAAAAGTTATCCATACAAGACAATATGGAAGAACTAATGTTATCAAATGCCGCAATGTCTCAAATGAACCAAATAAATGGAACTGGTGAAAATGATGTAATAACAGCAAGACCAAATGAAGATGGCAGTATTACATTTAGAATCAACGATGAAGAACAGACATTTTCTCAAGAAGAAGTAGCAAAAGGATTTGTAATATATTCAGGAGATGGTAATGATATAATAGATGTATCTGCGTCTAGTGCAAATTTTATAATAAATTCAGGAGAAGGTAACAATAGCGTTTCTTTAGGAAGTGGAAGAAATATTGCAGTAACAGGAAATGGGGACAATGTAATTAAAGGAAATGAAGATGGTTCCAAAGGTACATCTATCTATACAGGTGCAGGAAAAAATAATATATCACTTGGAGAAGGTTCTACAAACAAAGTAACGACAAATGGTGGAGCAAATACAATAACAGCAGGCAAAGGCTCAGTAAACGATATTATAAATAAAAACCAAACTGGTGAAACTTCTACAATACAACTCAATACAGATACAGATAATTATGTAACATCTTTGGGAGCAAGTGATATAACTGTAGGTGATGGAAATAACTCTATTAGACAAAATAATGGTGTTGCAAATATTAAAGCAGGAGACGGTAATAACACTATAATTGGTGGCGAACAAGGAAACAACATAAAAGTTGGAAACGGTAATAACTACATAGAAGGCGGAGCTGGTGATGACAAAATTGTTGCAGGAGACGGTGACAATATAATTTATGGACTCGATGGCGACGACGCAATAGTAGCAGGAAATGGAGATAACTATATTGACGGCGGAAAAGGCAATGATACCGTTGTAGCAGGAAATGGCAAAAATATAGTAATGGGCGGTCGTGGTGACGATAAAATAACAGTTACAGGTGCTGGCGGAACAATAATAGATGACAGCGATGGCTCAAATATCAATGCCAAAGGAAACAATATAAAATTATATGATAGCAAAGCAACAGCTTCTTTAGGACAATCCGTTGGTTCTTATGGTGATTCAAAATTTCACCAAAGAGTTCAATCTGATTTAGAAGTTTTGAGAGCAACAGAAAGTGGTAGAAAACTTTTAGGTGAACTTGATAAGTCAGAGCATAAAACGACCATTGAGAGATCAAATCAAAACAATGGTGGAGCAGCAACATATATTCCAGGTAATGATTATAAGAAATATGTAAAACCAAATGGAGAAAAAGGAGATGGAGCAGATGCTGTAGTTGGCTACAATCCATCATTTAGAAGCGGAGATGCCAAACCATCAGTTATCCTTTTCCATGAATTATCACATGCTTATAATATAACAACAGGAACAATGGCAAATGGATATATAGATGAAAATGGAAAGCAAGTAAAAGCAAGCGAACATCAAGCTGTCGGTTTAAATATGGATAGCATTGATCCTATTGCTCATCCAGACGGAACAATAAGTGCTTCAAATCCAGACGGAATATCTGAAAATGCATTTAGAACGGAACTGGGATTAGATTTAAGAGAAACATATCTCTAAATTAACAAATAAAAAAGTGTGGAGTGTTAACATGCCCCACACTTTTTTATTTATTACAACCGAAAATAGCAAAAATATTAAAATATAAATTTTGTTTACATTTTTTTAATTTTTTTTTAAAGATTTTATAATATAATAATATAATAATATATGTTAGGAAGCTTTCAAAATTTGGAGATTAATATGAATATTTCAAGTATAGCATCTACTATAAATTATTCGTCATTTGCTCAACCATTACCGCCAGAAAGTCCATTGGCATCTGCTATAGGAAATAGTCTTTCTGAAAAACTTGATTTCGTAGAGAAATCAAAAGCAGCTCAAATAAAATATCAAGATACAGGACTGAGTACTGATTTTTCTGCTCCTTTAACAGATTCTCAAGAAAGTGTTCTTCAAGCAGAAATGGATAATCTTATGATTTCCACATGCTCTAAATCTCAAATGACTCAGATAAATGGAACTGCAAGTAATGACACAATAAAAGCTACTCCAAATAAAGATGGAAGTTTAACAATAGATGTAAATGGTCAGAAAACAACATATTCAAAAGAACAAGTAGCAAACGGCTTTATAATAAATTCAGGAGATGGAAATGATAGTATAGATATATCAGCTTCCGATGCAAACTTCATAATTAACTCTGGCGAAGGTAATAATACTGTCTCCTTGGGTAGTGGAAGAAATATTGCATTTATTGGAAATGGTAACAATTATATAAATGGAAATGCCGAAGGTGCAAAAAGAGTATTCATAGAAGCAGGAACAGGAGATAACAACATCTCTTTAGGAAAATCCCCAAATAAAGTTGTAACAAACGGTGGAACAAATACAATAACTGCAAATCAAGGTTCATTAAATGACATAATAAGTAAGTTTGCAGATGGAAAAACAACAACAATTAATCTCGATACAGACAGAGGAAATTATGTAACAACGACTGGTACAGCTAATATAACAGTTGGAAATGGTGAGAATACTATCGAAAGTTTTAGCGGTAATATCAATGTTACTGCAGGTAATGGAAATAACACTATCGTTGGCGGAAAACAAGCAAACACTATAACTGTCGGAAATGGCAACAATTATATAAGTGGCGGTCTTGGAAGCGATACAATACAAGCTGGAGATGGAGATAATACCATTTATGGACTTAATGGTGGAAATCAAATAACTGTAGGCAACGGAAATAACTATGTAGATGGTGGTGCTGGAAATGATACAATAATAGCAGGCACTGGCAAAAATATAGTCGTAGGTGGATTAGGTGAAGATAAAATAAGGGTTGCAGGAACTGAAGGAACAATAATAGACGACAGTGATGGTTCAAATATCACTGGTGGAGAAGGAAATAATGTAAAATTATACAACAGTTCAGAAACATCATTCCTCGGTGTATCATTTAAAGTAGCTGGTACAGAACTATTTCAGGCAAGAATAAAATCTGATTTAGAAGTATTTCGAGCAACAGATAGCGGTAAAAAACTGTTAAGTGAAATAGACAGTTCAGGAAAACAAGTTGTAGTTCAACAAACCCATGATCAAAATGGATATTCAGGTCCACTTAATCCTAACGAAGGATTCAAAGGGAAAATAACTCCTGACGGTCAACGAGGCGAAGGAATGGATGCCCATATTCTAATAAATCCTGCATTTTTAGGACCAGCCCAAGGTCGTCCTGTAAATGTATTTTTCCATGAAGGTGTACATGCCTACAACAATGTAACAGGAACAATGCAAACTGAAAATATGTTTGAATATGATCAAGAAACTGGTATCAGTAGCATTGTAGGTCTTGCAGAATTCCAAGCAGTGGGATTAAATATAATAAATGGAACAAAAATTGAACACCCAGATGGAACAGTAACAGCAGGAAATCCACAGGGACTTTCTGAAAATGCATTAAGAGAAGAACTCGGACTTCCAAAGAGAAATTCTTACACAGGCAAATAAAAAATTAAAGCAGACATAATAATTTTCCTTGTGTCTGCTTTTTAAAATTTTAATAAAAATAATAAATGAAGGAGCCTTAAACATAATGAATATATCAGGATTAATGGGAAATTTAAATCCACAACCAAGTAATCAACAAATTCCTCTCGACTATAAATTAGATCAACTTGAAGTTAGTTCAACAATTACGGCTTCAATGGCAGGCAAAGACATCAATGTACAAGATATAGGCAATGTTACCGACAATTACATGATGTCTGAAGAAGCTCAAAAAAATATGAATCTTATTTCAGGAACTGCTGGAAATGACACCATAACTTCAAGTCTAAATCAAGAAGATGGCTCTATCACAATAAATGTAAATGGACAAGAAACAACATATTCAAAAGAACAAGCTCTAAATGGTTTTAAAGTTGAATTAGGAGATGGAAATGATTCAATAGATTTATCTGCAATTTATAATAGCACATTGATAAATGCAGGTGAAGGTGATAATAATATAGCTCTTGGACATGGAAGAAATCTTGTTACAACAGGAGATGGCAATAATACAATAAAAGCAGAGCAAGCTCATAGAAACAGCATAACGACAGGAAATGGAAACAATAAAATCAATGTAACAGGTAATACAAATGCTGTTACAACAGGAGCTGGAAATGATTCTGTTATTGTTGCAGGAAACAATAGTAAAGTAAACACTGGTGCAGGAACAGACATAATAAACGCAAGAAGCGAAGAAAACAACATTGAAGCAGGAGCTGGAAATGATGTAATCACTGCAAGTGGCAAAAAAAATGATATATATGGCGGAGAAGGAAACGATTATATAAAAGTAAATGATGGAGATAACTACATTGAAGGCGGAAAAGGTAATGACCATATAACAGCTGGCAATGGAGACAATGTAATTTATGGATTAGACGGTAAAGACACTATAAAAGTTGGAAATGGCGATAATTACATCGACGGTGGTAAAGGGGACGACAATATAACTGTTGGAACAGGGAAAAATATTATTTCAGGTGGTCTTGGAGATGACACCATAAATGCAAAAGACTCATCTGGAAAAATATTTGATGACAAAAACGGAGGCACAATAAATGCTTCTGAAAATATGAAAGTAAATAGATATGACAGCTCAGAAACAGCAAATTTAGGAAATTCTGTAAAAATAGAAGGCAGTGATGATTTCAAAGAGAGAATTGAATCGGATTTAGAGACTTTCAGAGCTACTGAAAGCGGTAAAAAATTATTGTCAGAATTCGATAAATCAGGTCATACAGTTACAATAGGTAAAACAGACGATCAAAATGGTTATGAAGGACCAGCGAAAAAAGAAGATTACGATAAACAATTTGTAACTCCAGACGGTAAAAGAGGCGAAGGAGCAGATGCTAAAATACAGTTTAACCCATCTTTCAGAAATAAAGAAAAGGGATTTGTACCTGCAAATGTTCTCTTCCATGAAGGCGTTCATGCATATAATACCACAACTGGAACAATGCAACCTGGTATGACAAAACAAGAGAACAACTTCGATACAAGATCAAGTGAAAGACAGGCAGTTGGTTTAAGTATAGATAATGGAATCGAAGTAACACACCCAGACGGAACAAAAAGTGCCAATAATCCAGAAGGACTGACAGAAAATGCAATAAGAGCAGAACTGGGAATCGACAAAAGAGAAATTTATTAATAAGGAGAAAAATTATGAGTTCTATAATTGGTAATTCAAGTCTTTTTGGTTTTGGTGGAATATCAGGAATAAATTCAAATCCTATAGGTTCTTCAACACAATCTACTCCAGAAATAGAGCCAAAAAATCTTGCTGAGAAACTCGATAAAGCTGAAGAAAAAACAAAATTTGATGATCCTCTTGGTGGTTTTGGTTTATCTAGTGTTATTTCTTCCAGTCCACAAATTTTAGGACAAAAAACAGATGAAATAATGCTATCTGATGAAGCCCAAGAAGAGATGAATTATATTGGCGGTACTGATGGAAATGACAAAATAAAAGCAAGTATAAATAAAGAAAATGGAAACATTGTTATAAATGTAAATGGCCAAGAAAAAGAATACACTCCTGAAGAGGCAGCAAATGGATTCAATATTGATTCTGGAAATGGAAATGATGATATAGACATATCTGCAATACTAAATAATTTTGTTATAGATGCAGGTGAAGGAGATAACAATATTAATTTAAGTCAGGGAAGAAATATCGTTACAACAGGCGATGGAAATAATACAATAACCTCAAACGATGCTCACAGAAACAAAATAACAACTGGAAATGGAAATAACAACATAAATATAACAGGTGAAAATTCTATAAACACGATAAATTCTGGAAATGGAAAAGATACAATCTCCATAAAAGGAAATAATAGTTTAATCAATTCAGGAGATGGAAATGATGCTATTTTTATAAATGGAAAATTTAACAACACAAATAGTGGAAATGGAAATAATATTGTATCTGTTAATGGAGAAAGTAACAGTATAATTTCTGGAAATGACAATGATCTTGTATATTCAAATGGAAAAAACAATAGAATAAATGATTTTGGTGGGAACAATATTATATCTGCTAATGGAGATGGCAATAATATAATTTCAGGAAAGGGAAATGATATAATATCCGCAAATGGAAAAGACAGTTCTATACGTTCGATGGGCGGAGATAATATTATATTGTCAAATGGAGATAACAGCAAAATCAATGCTGGAGACGGAAATGATGTAATTTTTGCCAATGGAAAAGAAGACGAAATACATGGAAACGCTGGAGATGATTTAATCATTACAGGAAATGAAGATGCTTCTATTTATGGAGAAGATGGAAATGATACCATATTATCAGGCAATGGTGATAACTACATTGAAGGTGGAAAAGGAAATGACAATATAATTGCTGGTAATGGAAATAATATTATCTATGGCTTAGACGGAAATGACTCAATCAGTGCAGGTAATGGAAATAACTACATTGATGGTGGACAAGGTAATGATTTCATAAATGTTGGAAAAGGTAAAAATACTATTTTTGGCGGAAAAGGTTTTGATTTTATAAATGCTCGAAATTCATCTGGTAAAGTATTTGACGATAATTACGGAATGATAAATGCCTCTAAAAACATGGATGTAAAAAGATATGACAGCTCAAATTCTTCAAATTTGGGAAAATCAATAAATATCGAAGGCAGTGATGACTTCAAAATGAGAGTTGAATCAGATTTAGAAGCATTAAGAGCAACTGATAGTGGTAAAAAATTATTATCAGAACTTGATAAATCAGGAAAAACAGTTACTATAGATCAAACTAATGCTGAAAATGGATATACCTCTGTTTCAAAAAGTGAAAATGATAAAAGATTTATAACTCCTGATGGTCAAAGAGGAGAAGGAACAAATGCTACAATAAGCTATAATCCATCATTCAGAGGAACAAAAGATTATGTACCAATTGGAATATTATTCCATGAAGGAGTTCATGCATATAATGATGTAACTGGAACAATGCAACCTGGTAAACAAGCACAAGAAAATGAAGATGGTTCTTCAAGAAATGTCTATAAATGTGAAAGACAATGTGTAGGTCTAAGTATAGAAGATGGAATAGAAGTTACCCATCCAGATGGAACAATAAGTGCAGGCAATCCTGAGGGATTGACAGAAAACGCAATAAGAGCAGAATTGGGACTTGAAGAAAGAACAAGATATTAATAACCATTGAAAGGAAATAAAAAAATATGAGTATTTCTGTAGGATTTGGGGGAATATCAAATCCTTCATCAATATATGACACAATAGAGCCTAAAAATCTTTCTGAAAAACTTGATTTAGCCGAAGCCAAAGAGTCGTCAAAACATCCATTAATTAATACAATAAAGAATGCTCCACCTACATCTCAACAAAGTCTTGGAGAAGTAACTGACGAAATTATGATATCAGATGAAGCCCAAGAAGAGATGAATTATATTGGTGGAACTGATGAAAATGATAAAATAAAAGCAAGTATAAATAAAGAAAATGGAAATATCGTCATAAATGTAAATGGTCAAGAAAAAGAATACACTCCTGAAGAAGCGGCAAATGGATTTAAAATTGATGCAGGTAATGGAAATGACGACATAGATATATCTGCAATATTAAATAATTTTGTTATTGATGCAGGTGAAGGTGATAACAATATTAATTTAGGTCAAGGTAGAAATGTCGTTACAACTGGAGATGGAAATAATATAATAACCGCCAACGATGCTCACAGAAATAACATAACTACTGGAAATGGAAACAATAAAATAGATATTACAGGTAAAAATTCCATAAATACAATAAATACAGGCAGCGGGAAAGACAATATAACTATAAATGGAGACCTTGCAGATAATAAAATTAATGCAGGAGATGGTAATGATCTAATTACGATAGGAAATGGACAAAATATAATCAATGGTGGCTCAGGAAATGACAAAATTACTGTAGGGGACGGATATAATACAATTAATGGTGGAGATGGAGATGATACAATAAAAGCTGGAGATGGTAAAAATCCTTTTAATAATGAAAAATACTACTTAGGTAACACCATTAATGGCGGAAATGGAAATGACAAAATCACTGTAGGTGATGGAAATAATACAATTGATGGTGGAAATGGAAATGATAAAATAAAAGCTGGTAATGGTAATAATACCATTGATGGCGGAGATGGTAATGATCTAATAAAAGCAGGAAATGGGCATAATAAAATCGATGGTGGAGATGGAGACAACAAAATAATATCTGACAATTTGGAAAGTAAAATAACAAACGGAAATGTCTCATATTCAGAAGATGCCACAAAAGACATGCTTGAAATAACTGGAACAGACGGAAATGATAAAATAACTGCAAGCGTAAATAAAGAAAATGGAAATCTGATAATAAATGTAAATGGAAAAGAGCAAGAATATACTGCAGATGAAATCAAGAATGGAATAAAAATAGATTCTGGAAATGGAAATGATAAAATAGATTTATCTGCCGTTGAAGGTAAATTTGTCATAAATGCAGGTGAAGGAAACAACAATTTAAATTTGAGCAAAGGCGAAAATTTCGTAAACACTGGTAATGGTAATAATATAATAACTGCAAAAGATGAAGCAAGTAAAAATACAATAACGACAGGTTCTGGTCTCGATGTTATATCAGCTAATGGACAACAAAATAATATAAATTCAGGCTCAGGTAGTGATTTTATATTTACAAATGGAAAAGAAAGCAATATCAATTCAGGTAATGGAAATGATTTCATCTTTGCAAATGGAGAAAAAAATACCATAAAAGCAGGTAATGGAAATGATTTTGTATATTCAAATGGGAAAAACGATGATATACATGGAGGAAAAGGGAACGATTTACTAATTGCAGGAAAAGAAACTGCTACAATCTACGGCGATAAGGGAAATGATACTATAATTGCTGGTAATGGTGACAATTATATTGATGGTGGAAGTGGAAACGACAATATAATCGCTGGTAATGGAAATAATGTCATCTATGGTGTAGATGGAAATGACTTTATAAAAGCAGGAAATGGAAACAACTACATCGACGGTGGCAAGGGAAATGATTTCATAAATGTTGGAGAAGGTAAAAACACCATTTTTGGCGGAAAAGGCTTTGATTTTATAAATGCTCAAAATTCTTCTGGAAAAGTCTTTGATGACAATTTTGGAATGATAAATGCTTCTAAAGATATGGATGTAAAAAGATATGATAGCTCAAATCCTTCAAATTTAGGCAAATCAATAAATATAGAAGGCAGTGATGAATTCAAAGCAAGAGTTGAATCTGATTTAGAAGCATTGAGAGCCACTGAAAGTGGCAAAAAATTATTGTCCGAACTTGATAAATCAGGTAAAACAGTTACGATAAATCAAATGAATGATCCAAATGGTTATGAAAAAGCAGAAAATTACAATGCTCAATTTATAACTCCTGATGGTCAACGAGGTTCTGGTTCAAATGCAGAAATATCGTTTAATCCATCTCATAGAGACCAAGAATTAGGCTTTATGCCGTTGAATGTTCTTTTCCATGAAGGAGTTCATGCTTATAATACAACAACAGGAACAATGCAACCTGGGCAAACTCAACAAGAAAATGATTCTATTGTTAAAAGTTGTGAAAGACAAGCTGTTGGTCTAAGTATAGATAACGGAATCGAAGTTACCCACCCAGATGGAACAAAAAGTGCAAACAACCCTGAAGGATTGACAGAAAACGCAATAAGAGCAGAACTCGGAATCGACAAGAGAGAACTTTATTAATCATTGAAAGGAAATAGAAAATGAGTTCAATAAGTAGTGTTAGTAGTGTAAGAAGTTCAATATCACAAACAAAATCATCTACATCCCATTCAGCAAAATCTACAAAAAATTCCAATGCATCCAATTCTTCAAAAGAAACAGCTTCAAGTAGTTCTAAAGTAAATTCCTCAAGTAGTGCGGATGAATCAAAAAAATCTTCGTCAGCCAGTGGAGAATCAACAAATACCAGTAAGGGGACAACTGAAAAAGAAAATCTTACTTCAAAACTTGAAACTGCCATAATGACAGAAATATTAGATCAAATAAAGAATGATGATCCACATTTTCCACAAGCAAAACACGGAGAGTATGATATAAAAAAATTAGGGGAAGTTGTAGATAATGTTATGATGTCTGATGAACTCCAAGAAGAAATGAATTATATAAGTGGAACAGATGGAAATGACAATATAACTTCAAGTATAAATAAAGAAAATGGAAATATCATTATAAATGTAAATGGCGAAGCTAAAGAATATACTCCAGAAGAAGCGGCAAATGGCTTCAAAATTGATTTAGGAGACGGAAATGACAACCTCGATTTATCTGCAATACTTAACAATTTTGTAATTGACGCAGGTGAAGGTGATAATAACATAAATCTAAGTCAAGGAATAAATATCCTAAGCACTGGAAATGGGAATAATACAATAAATTCTACAAATGCAGAGAGAAATAACATAACAACAGGAAATGGAAACAATAAAATAAAAATAGACTCTTCTGACAACACTAAATCATTAATGAGTACTGTACATACTGGTAGTGGAATAGATAGAATTTCAGCAAATGGAAATACAGAAATATATTCAGGTGCAGGTAATGATCTAATAACAACTACTGGAGATAAAAATTATATAGATGCAGAGTCTGGTAATGACATAATATTTTCTAAAGGTTCTGAAGATGAAATACATGGTGGAAACGGCAATGATATAATAATTGCAAGAGGCGACAATGAATTCATTTATGGTGATAATGGCAATGACAAAATCAGAGTTGGGAATACAAATAACAACATTATTGGCGGTAAAGGCAATGACAGTATAATTGCTGGAAATGGCAACAATAATATATACGGTTTAGATGGAGATGACAAAATTAGAGTAGGAAATGGCAACAATTATATTGACGGTGGAAAAAATAACGACAATATAACTGTTGGAAAAGGTTCTAATATCATATTTGGCGGTCTTGGAGATGATACCATAAATGCTAAAAAATCTTCAGGAGTTATATTTGATGACAAAAATGGAGGCACAATAAATGCCTCTGAAAATATTAATGTAAATAGATATGACAGCTCAAAAAATACTAATTTAGGAAGTTCTATAAAAATAGAAGGAAACGATAATTTCAAAGAGATTCTCAAATCTGATTTAGAGGCATTGAGAGCTACTGAAAGTGGTAGAAAACTACTGTCTGAATTAGATAAGTCTGGACATACTGTTACAATTGAAGAAATAAACAAAAATATTAAAAATAGCTATGCAGATATAAACAGAGATAATAAAAATGATGAAGAAATATCCCAAGAAATTAATAAAAGAACAATAACTCCTGATGGTCAAAGAGGAGAAGGTACAGATGCAAAAATAGGATATAATCCTTATTTTAGAGAAGATGATAAAGGATTTATGCCATTAAATGTACTTTTCCATGAAGGTGTTCATGCATATAATATTACAACTGGTACAATGCAACCTGGTACACAAGAACAAGAAAATGGAAGCCTTGTCGCAAAAACAGAACGTCAAACAGTCGGTATAAGTATCAAAGATGGAATTGAAGTTACTCACCCTGATGGTACAGTTACTGCAGGAAATCCTGAAAAATTGACTGAAAATTCAATAAGAGCAGAACTCGGAATCGACAGAAGAGAAATTTATTAATCATTGAAAGGAAATAAAAAATATGAGTATGTCTATGCTTGGTTCTTTAACAACTACTACTCCTTCAATACCTGAAATAACAGAGAGAAATCTTAATGACAAACTTGACAATGCTGAAATCAAAAAACTAAACGAAGGTTTTTCTACTCGTACATCCGTAAGTGGTCAAGATTTAGGAAAAGCTACAGATGACATAATGATGTCTGAAGAAGCACAAGAAGAAATGATCCACATCGGTGGAACAAAAGGAAATGACAAAATAACAGCAAGTATAAATGAAGAGAACGGAAATATTATATTTAACATCAATGGCGAAGAACAAGAATATACCCAAGACGAGGCTGCAAATGGTTTCAAAATAGATACAGGAAAAGGGAATGATTCATTGGATTTATCAGCCATAATGGGAAATTTTGTTATTGATGCTGGTGAAGGAGACAATGAACTAAATTTAGGTAAAGGTAGAAATATTGTAAATGTAGGCAATGGTAACAATACAATAACTTCAGACGGTGCACACAGAAATAATATAACTACAGGGAATGGAGATAACACAATAAATCTCACTGGTGACATAAACACCGTTAAAACAGGAAAAGGAGAAGATTCCATAACAGTTACAGGAAATGACAGTAAAGTAGATTCTGGAGCAGGTAGTGATATAATTACAACTGGTGGAGATATAAATAATGTTGATGCAGGAAAAGGTGATGATATAATCATTGCAAGTGGGAAAAGAGACGCCATAAACGCTGGAAAAGGAAATGACAAAATAAGTGCAGGAAATGGAGATTACACCATTGACGGCGGAGCAGGAAATGATACGATAAAAGCAGGAAAAGGAAACAATACCATTGAAGGCGGAAAGGGTGATGATAAAATAACCATCGGAGATGGAAATAATACTATTAACGGTGGAAAAGGTGATGATAAAATAACCGTCGGAAATGGAAATAATACCATCGATGCTGGAAAAGGTGACGATAACATCAACGCTGGAAATGGAAGAAATGACATCTATGGCAGAGACGGAAATGATAAAATAAATGCTGGAAATGGTGATAATTACATCGAAGGCGGAAAAGGAAACGACGCTATAAATGCTGGAACTGGACATAATGTTATCTATGGTTTAGATGGCAAAGACAACATAAATGTAGGAAATGGTGATAATTACATTGACGGTGGAAAGGGCAATGATAACATTAATGCAGGAGATGGTAAAAACATCATATTTGGTGGTAAAGGAATAGACAACATAAATACTGACAGTAAAACAAGCAAGATTTGGGATGATAACCTTGGAAATGTAAATGCTGGTGATGGAAGTCAAGTAAATAGATATAACTATTTTGAAAATGCAGGATTGGGAAATTCTATAAGCATAAAAGGCGACAGTGATTTCAAAATGAGAATTGAATCTGATATGGAATCATATAAACACTTACAGACTGGGCAAAAAATGCTATCTGAACTTGACAATTCAGGACATAAAGTAGATATTCAGCAGACTACAGATCAAAATGGTTATGCCACAGCTCACGATAATGACAAATCCTATGTAAAACCTGATGGAACAAGAGGTGAAGGATCAGATACAACAATTAGCTATAATCCTTCATTCAGAAATAAGAGTATAGGATTTGAACCATTAAATGTTCTATTTCATGAGATGGCTCACTCATATGACAATGCAACAGGAACAAAACAACCTGGAGAACAGCCAAGAGGAGCAGGCACCGTAAATAGAAGAGAACATCAAGCTGTAGGTCTTCCAGTAATAGGTGGAATAGATGTCCAACATCCAGATGGTACAGTAACAAGTGGAAACCCAGAAGGATTGACAGAAAATGCTATAAGAAATGAACTTGGAATTCCTGAAAGAACAAGATATTAATTATTAATTTCGTAGACTATAAGTGCCCTCTTTTATTTGAAATATATTATAAAAGAGGGCTTTTTATATTTTTATTGTATTATTATAATGATTATTTTACAAAATGGAGGGAATACATGTCGGATTTCAGTAAAATGACCGAGCGTTATTTTAGAGAAGATCTAAAGATCTCACCACTTTGGGGAAGCGATATGGGACTTGAAGAATATGACGACATAATGCCAGATGGCGGAATGGAAGACATAGAAGCAACAGTCGAGCATGATCGCAATTTCCTCAGAGAAGTCAAATCATTTGAAAATGAAGTTTTGACAGATGATGAAAAAATAGATCAACAAGTTTTGAGATCAATGCTCGAATTAGGCGAATTCCGCCACAATGAGTTAAAACTTTGGGCAAGATACCCAAGATCCGTTGACACAGTTGGAAACGCTCTTTATACAATACTTTTCAGAGATTCAACACCTATTAAAAAAAGACTTTTAAGCATAATGAAAAAGATGAAAAAAATTCCTCTTTTTCTTGAAAATGAAAAGGCTCTTTTAAAAAATCCTGTTTGGCTTTGGACAGAAATGGGAATAGAATCCTGCAGAAGAATGAAAGGATTCATTGATTTTATAGAAGATTTTGGAAAAACCGTAACAAATGATTGCGATATATTGAATGAACTTCACATAGATGCAATAAATGTAAAAAATGCTTTCAAAGCACATGAACAATGGCTTCTTGATGAACTTCCAAAAACAGATAAAAACTTCACAATGAGTGAAGACAAATACAATGAACTTCTAAAGAAAAGGCTTCTCCCCTATTCTTCAAAAGAAATTTTAGAAATAGGTTATGATTATATCAAAAAAATAAATGCAGAAATGAAAAAAACAGCTGCTCAAATAGATTCTACAGCAACTGTTATGGAAGTTCTACAAAAAATAAAAAAAGGACATGCAGAAAGTTTTGAGCATGTCATAAATGACTGTAAAAAAGTCATGAGAGAAGCGAGAGAATTTGTAGAAAAAGCAGATTTTGCAACTTTACCAAAGCATGAAATACTTGAAGTTGTCGAAACTCCAATATTTATGAGACATATAATTCCATTTGCTGCATATTCGCCTCCTGGCAAATTTGACGCAGACCAAAAAGGTATCTATATGATGACACCTCCTGAATCAAATGACGATATGTTAATGGAATTCTGTTTCGAAGACTTAGTAAGCACATCTGTACATGAAGCATATCCAGGACATCATTTACAATTAACTTGTGCAAATTTAAATCCTTCAACAGCTCGAATTTATGCACATGCTACAGAATTTGTCGAAGGTTGGGCTCATTACTGTGAAGATGCAACAGCAGAAGCTGGTTTTTACAATTCACCTTCTGCAATGCTCATAAGGTTAAAAGATATGTACTGGAGAGCTTGGAGAATAGTAATTGATGTAGAATTGGCAACTGGAAAAATGTCATTTGAAGATGCAGTAAAACATCTTGTAGAAGATGCAGGTCTTGAGCATACAGGAGCTATAGGTGAAGTTAAAAGATACACTTACACACCTGGATATCAACTCAGTTATTTAATGGGTAAACATATGATAAAAGAGTTGATAAATGATTCACAGAAAAAATATGGTTGCACCAAAAAAGAAATTCATGATATAATGCTAAATGCTGGAAGCTTGCCTATAACAATAATGAAAAATGTAATAGACAGTAAACTTTCAAAAAAAGAGGTATAATAAAATGAAAAGACTTCTCTTAATATTTGGAATTGTTTTTTTGATGTCTTTTTCAAGTGTATATGCGAATATAGTCTTTGAAAACAAAACAAATAGACCACTTGATATATCTGTTACAGATGGAACAAATATGGCACGATCATACACTATCACACAGTATGATAAAATAACTTTTAATGTAGAACATACAGGAGAGATAGAAATAAAATTCGCAGGTGGAAAATACAACCAAACAGTATTAGCAACAGTAAAACATTCTGGAAATGATAGATATATAGTTACACTTGATAAAGAAGACAAAACAAAAATAAAAGTAAAAAGGATAAGAAAGCATTGGTAAAAGAAATGTGGTGTGAAAAATATTTTTTACACCACATTTTTTTATCAATAAGAAGACCGAAGAAGAAATGGATAAAATAAAATTAATTGCATGCGACATGGATGGAACACTGTTAAATTCAAAATCCCAAATATCCCCAAAAACATTAGAATCATTAAATAAAGCCTCCAAAAATGGAATAGAAATAGTTATTTGTACAGGTAGAACATCAAAAGAAATAACTCAATACACAAAACAAATTATAAATGCCAAATATGCAATATGTACAAATGGTGCCTTTATAATTGATCTAAAATCAAATAAGAGAATTTTTGAAGACCAACTACCTTTAAAAGAAGCAATCAAAATAATAGAAATAACCAAAAATTACGATGTATCACTTGAATTTTTCAACGAAAACGGGGCTTTTCTCGAAAAATACGCATTTGAAAATCTCAAAGAATATCATCTCGAAAAATTTACAGAACTATTACATTCGACATGCACACCTATAGAAAATATAAAAGAATATATATTGAAATTAGGAACTCCTGTTGATAAGATCAATATATTTTGCAAAAATATTTCTAACAAAGACAAAATTATCAATTTATGCAAAGATAATTTAAATGCAAAAGTAACATTTTCTCTTGAATACAATACAGAAATCAATTCTCCAACAGCTTCAAAGGGTACTGCTCTTCAAAATTTATGCAAACAATTAAATATCAAGTCAAAGGAAGTAATTGCTTTCGGAGATAGTTCAAATGATATTTCTATGCTGAAATTTGCAAAATATTCTTTTGCAATGGGAAACTCAATAGATGAAGTTAAAAAAATTGCTTTTAAAACAGTATCAACAAATGATGAAGATGGAATAGCTATAGGGCTTGAAATGTTAAACATACCAAATAAAAATTATATATAAGTCTATCAAAAAAAATACTTCTTCATTCATTGCATTATACTTTGCAACATGCTATAATTAAAGTAATTTTATTTTCTAAATAATAAAATTATAATGCACAAATATATTGTGAAAAATAAAGAGGAATTTTAAATTTGGATACAATAATGAAATGGGTCGTTAGATACTTTTCTTATGCTTCAATAATTTTTACGGCCATTTTCCTTTATATAGCTTCAATATTGACAAACACAGGATTTTTTATTGTAATATCTTCTTTTCTTTTTGGAATAGCTATCATAATTCCCATTTTGTCATATCTAAATTTAAAAAATATAACTATTTCAAGAAATATATATCCTTTATATATATCTGGAGAAACTCTAAATATATCATATACTTTAAAAAATTTAGGTTCATATCCAATTTTTTTTATTTTAATTAAAGATGAAATAAAAAATTATTGTGCTGATAAAGAAATATTAAGTGCAGAATTAAAAATATTACCCCCAAAAGCTGAAAAGACAATAAATGCAGAATTTATAGCAAAAAAGAGAGGATTGCATGAACTCAATCAAATAGAAATACAATCATATTTTCCATTTATGTTTTACTTTTTTGAAAAAAAAATTAAAACAAATGATAAAATAACAATACTTCCTCAACAACCTGTTTATAAACAAATCCCCTATTTATCAAAATACCAATCTGATAAAAATTCTAAATTCAGATCAATGACAGCAGAAGCTGAATTTGTCGGACTTAGAGAACATGTACCTTCAGATGGTCTAAGATTAGTTCATTGGCCTAAAAGTGCTGCAAAAGGAAAACTGCTTGTAAAAGAATATTCATCAGAAAGAATGAATAAAACTGCAATAATGATAGATGGAGACAAATACTCTCTTTTAGGAAAAGATGATGAAATACCATTTGAAGATATGATTACTGCAGGGGCAGGCATAATTGGATATTGTTCACATGCAAAAATAAAAGCAAATATAATATTTGAACAAAATCTAAAAAATGGAACTGGAGATGAGCTTCTACAAATATTAGCAGAATTAGAACCAGAAGAAATAAAAGATAATTTACCAATAAAAAGCATAAAAAAAGCAGGAATTTCAACATTATTTTTATTTACTGCAAACCCTGAAAAAATAAGTAAAATAAGCAAAATATGTTTTAAAGAGCGTATAAATTTAGTAATATCGCTTTTTAATGCTTCATCTTATGCAAAAATGAAAAAAAATGAATATGAATATTATTCAAAAATAATAAATGACAATAAAGAACAATTTTTTATTTATTCTAAAAATCAAAACCTAAAATTATTATTTACAAAGCAATGAATGAAATAAAACAAATAAGCAAAGCACTTTGGGGATACGAGTCATCTGTTCCATATAGAATTATAACATGTATCTCAGCCATATTTTCATCAATATTGGCACTTTGGGCAATAGAATGGCCTACTGAATCATTATTAATAATAAGTCTTATTTTAGTTGGTTCTATATTCAGTTTTTATTTTTCAAAAAATAAGTATATTATTGTAAAAATAATAATATCTATTTTCATGATAATAAGCCTGTTAAATTTTTTTGAAAATTTTATGACGAGTCCTTTGGGTCCAGCTGCTCCTGTTGCATTACTTCTTTTATGGCTTCAATCCTTGCACAGTTTTGATCTGCCAAGTTCAAGAGATTTAAAATATTCACTTGTTGTAAGTTTTATTTTAACAACTGTAGGATCATTTTTTATATCTTCAACAACTTATATAATATTTGCAGGTATATTTTTGATCATATTTGCAATTTCAAATTTCTACTCAAACGATTCACTTTCTAACAACATATTTAAAAAAAAAGAAGAACAAAAAGAAAATATATTTTTGCCTGCATTTGTATATTCAACAGTAACAATAATTTTAGGAATAACTATAGGAAGTATATTTTTTATATTGCTTCCAAGATTTACTGTAAGAAATGTAAATATATATAATTTTGCAATATTTAAAAACTTAAATTTTCTAAATAAAAGACAAGAAAATCAATCAACTTCATCGTCTAAAAATTCTTCAGCTAATACATTAAAAAAAATTGTAGCACCAGTAAATGGATATTTTGGCTTTGGAGAAAGTATGGATTTAAATATGAGAGGAACTCTTTCAGATGAAATAGTAATAAAAGTTAAAGCCTCTTATCCTTCATATTACAGAGGAGGAGTATTTACTGAATATGATGGAAACAAATGGTATATAAAAGAACCAGAAAATTCAATAGAAATGAAGGAAATTGACAATGCAATTTTTACAAACTTTTATCCAGAAGATGAAAAGACTCAAAATATACAGACATTCAATATAGAAAAAGATATGTCAAATATCGTTTATACTGCTAATTTCTGTAGCACATTATATTTTCCAGGTAATGAACTTTATATGGGTCATCATAGAGAAATATTTTCTCCATATGTACTTGAAAAAGGAATGAGTTACACTTGTATAAGTACAAGACCTAAAATGGCAAAGATGGCGTTTAAATATAAAGAACAAAAAGGCATTGGAAGAGAAAAAATACAAACAGAATATTATAATAAAATAGATGAATGCCTTCAATTACCTGAAGAAAAATTAAGCGAAAGACTTATAGAATATTCAAATAAATTTCTCATATATAAAGATGATTTAAAAAGAGCATTAGCAATTTGTGAAGAATTAAAAAATAATTATACATATGACCTAAATGTAAAAAAATTTCCAGACAATGCCGAGACAACTGATTATTTTTTATTTGAATCAAAAAAAGGATTTTGTGAACACTTTGCAACAGCAATGATTGTTTTATGTAGGTTAAACGGAATTCCTTGCAGACTTGTAACAGGATTTACTCAAGGAGAGTTTAACCCATTTAGCGGAGTTTATGAAATAAAAGAATCAAATGCACATTCTTGGGTTGAAATAATAACTAAATATGGAGTAATAGAATTAGACCCAACTCCAAATTATTCTTCTGAAATAACAATATCAAATAATACAAATATTGAATACTTATTGAAAACAATATCAAAAAATATTGAAATAATAACAAAATCTATAGTTTTTAAGGTAATTATTTATACAATAATTACAATATTATTGATATTTACAATATTTTATATTTATAACAATAGAGAAAATATAAATACAATAATAAACAGAAAAAAACGAGAAAATATAAAAATAGAAACAAGGAAAAAGATATCATCAGAAGCGAAAAATATTTTTAAATATCTGAGTAAAATAAATATATATAAGCAAGAAGGTCAAACGATAAATGAATTTATAGAAAATTGCAAAGTTTTAGATGATTTCAAATATGATTTGAAAGAATATTTCAAAACATACCAACACTTACGTTATTCATCTCAAATATTACAAGAAGATATCGAATCTGCTTCTACAAAAAGCAAAGATATAATTAATAAAATAAAAAAATATGGGAGGAAACTATGCCTGACTTAAAATTAAAATATTCTCCTTCAATGATTGAAAGAGAAATATTAAAATTAAACCTTACGCAGACAAAAAAAGAAGATTTCCTAAAATTTTTAGATAAAGAAAAAACAAGACTTGAAAAAATAAAAGAAACGATACAAAAAGAAAAAGAAAAAGCAAATGACACAATAAGAGATACTATAAAAAGTGAAGTAGATACAGGATTTATGGGAATAGATACACTGTTAATGGCAATAGACCATCTAAAAAAATATGAGTATGATCCAAGAACTATAATTTTAGATGAAGGTAAAAAACTTGCTCAAAGAGGTCAAGAACTATTATTCAAAGCAGCAGAAATGAACCAGAGTTCTTATGATTCAATGCTTGACACAATAAAAACTATGGCTGATAATCCTTCTGGATTGATGTCACAAGAAGAAATGATGATTTCTCCATACTAATCATGATTTTTAAAACCCAACGACTAATTTTAAGACAAACAGTTAAAGATGATGCTCTTGACATATTTGAATATTCCAAAAATCCAAATATTGGAACAAATGCAGGTTGGCAGCCTCATGAAACAATTCAAGATACAATAGAAACAATTGAATTATTGTTTTCAAAAGAAAATATATGGGGAATTGTATTAAAAGAAACAAATAAAATCATCGGTCAAGCAGGTTTTATGGACGATCCTAAAAGAGAGTATTCTGACATAAAAATGTTAGGATATGCTCTTTCAGAAGAATATTGGGGAAAAGGCATAATGACAGAGGCGTTAACTCCCATAATAAAATATGCTTTTCAAGTTCTAAAAGTACCATTAATTTCTGCATATTGTTATCCTTCAAATACTCGTTCAAAAAAACTTTTGACAAAATTTGGATTTAAACTCGAAGGAACATTAAAATATGCAGAAAAAATTTGGAATGGTCAAATTCTCGACAATGAATGCTGGGCTTTAGAGAACCCAAACAAAAAATTATAGTAAAAAAATAGGGCTATGTCATTTATCACAGTCCTATTTTTTTACTATATAAAATTAGTTTCCTCTATGTTGATTTTGTTGAGGCATTGGAGCTAAATAATTCTGTCTTCCTTCAACTCTTGCATTTGCCTCTGTAAATGGTCCATGTTGTTTGATATAATCATTCAAACCTTCACGAATAACTATGTGTTCATCTTTTACATTTTTGCCCTGTGTCAAATCTGTATATCCATTGCTACCACCAGCAAGGAAATCAGCTGTTGCTACTCTATATGTTTTCTTAAGATCAAGAGGTTTACCATTTACCATAATGTTGCTACAACGCTGTCCCTTTGGCTTTCTTGGATCTATATCCATCTTCATTCCACTAACTTCAATAGTACCTCTAGTTCTCTTTGCACTTTCTTCCATAACACCCTTTAACTGTTCACCAGTCAAATCCATTGTTACGATACCATTGTCAAATGGAATAACTTTGAATACATCGCCATAAGTAATCTTTCCAGGTCTGATTTCATCTCTGATACCACCTGAATTTGTGAAAGCTACATCAGCACCTGTGGCATGTCTCATACTATCTGTTACTATATCTCCCATAATTGTTTCTGGGTAACGACCTCTTCTTGTAAGAGTTACAGTTGTTTCTCCAACAACTTCTCCCATCTTTTTATTGACTTCAGGCATGACTGGTGCAAGAACGCCTTCTACTGCTGGGTCTGGTGAAGAATTTTGATTTGTTATTGAATTTGAAGTACTTGTATAAGATACTACTTTATCTGTCTTTGGATCATAAACCAAATCTAACTGTCCTAAATTCATTCCCTTAGAACCTGATTGAACTAAAAGAGTATTTCCAACAACACGAGGAGGATTTATAACTTGATGACTGTGAGCACTTACAAACACATCAACACCTTCAAGTTGTTGTGCCAAACGAGCATCAACTTCTGGTCCATTGTGTGAAAGGACAACAACCATTTGAGCCCCTTGTTTTTCAAGTTCTTTTTTGTATTTATTTATTGTATTTGCAGAATTTTCAAAATGAAGTCCTACTGTATTTTCAGCATTTGTATCTGTTGCTGTCTTATCTTCAGCAACACCAATAATACCTACCTTAACTCCATTAATTTCCTTCATTATGTAAGGCTGAACACCAGACATGACCTTTCCAGTGCCATTTTCAATAATATTTCCACCGAGAACAGGGAAATTAGCTGTATCGACAAGGTGATGTAAATTGTCAAGACCATAATCAAAATCGTGGTTACCAACAACAGTTGCATCATAATTCATCTCATTGAGAATCTTCATGACCGTTTCACCCTTGTCCATTCCACCAATATATGTCCCTTGGAACCAATCTCCACCATCTAATGTAATCGAAGGAGCTTCAGCCTGTTTTTCTTTAATTACAGAAGAAAGATTTGAAAGACCACCTTTCATGATTGAAGGATTATTTTTATCTTCTGAAGGCAACACAGCACCATGAATATCATTTGTAAACAAAATTCTTATTGAAGCAAGACCAGCTCCTGCAGGACCAGGAACCATAGAACCAGCTACTGACAAAGCTGTATCTGTTGCACTTGCAACAAGCTCATCTGCTGCATTTACAGAAATTTCAGAAACTTCAGCAGTTTCTACTGAAGCTGATTGATTTAACATTGCAGAACGAAGTTTATTTAAATCATCTGTAGAAGAAGTTTGTTCACTTCTTGCAAAACCATCACTTATAGGATGTGAATCATCTGATGTAGGCTTTTTAACTTCGGAAAATTCAGTTCTTGGAGCTTGAGTATATATGTTACTTGAAATACTTCCAATAGTCTGCATAATTCCTCCCTTTATAAAAGAAAAAATAATAACAAAATATTATATTCTTAAATTTTAAATATATTATAACATAAGAAAAAAAAAAGAGAAGTGAAAATTTGTAACATTTTTATTAATTTTAAACAAAAAAATATTTAGTTTCAACCTCTCTTAATTTTCACTGATAAATTCTTTTTTTTTCAGTTTCCCAAAACTATTTTACAGCTTAATAACTTCATTTTGTTAATAAAGCAAAAAAACTGTTGGCAATATAGCATGTGCAACAGGCTTCTATTATTTATTTAAGATTAACAAAAAATGGCGGAAGCAGAAAGGAATCGAACCATCCGAGAATTTATCATTCTCCAACCGATTTGAAGTCGGCGAGAGCCACCAGACTCTTACTGCTTCCACATATATTATTTTAATTCATGAGGCATTAGTGGTCTAAAAGCAAGTGAAAAATATTTACCATTTTGCTTTACAAAAACAGGAAGGTCTCCTGTCATATAAGGTGTAAAATATTTCAAACACTTTATAGCTTTTTTAGCATCTTTACCTGTCAATTTTACAGATGAAACACTTGACAATCCAGAATCCTCGATAATTGAATCCAAATTAATTTTAACTCTCCAACCTATAGTTCTGTAAATCGTATTTGGATCAGGAGTAGAAGCCGACTTTACATATAAATATATTTCATCTGATTCATATTCTTTAGCTTCATCGTTTGCATAAAATGCAACATAACGATAAAATGCTGTCAACTTGGCAGGTATTGTCTTTTGACTCATAGCGTAATCAATACCTCTTATAGAAAATGTTCTTACATTTCCATCAATATTTGCTGTTATATTAACAATAGGCATATCTTTTAAAGGACAATCATCATATATGTCATTCCATTCTTCAAATGAAGAAAAAAAACTTTTAACTCTATCAATACCATTGTCGTCCAATTTAGTTTCCATTAAAAATGTAAGATTATCCTCCCCTATTGTGGAATATAACAATCTTCCATCTTTATAAAGACAAAAGAGAGGAACTTTACTCGCCTCTGAAATATCTTTTCTAATTCCACCTTCAACATCAACAAAAACTATTATATCAGATGTAGGTGGCTTATATGCAGAAAATGCTGGCATATAAGAAATAAAAACAAACAAAAAAACAAATGTAAATAAAAACAAAATTTTTTTCATAAGAACTCCTATTTTTTAGGGTTGTGAAAAATCCTACTTAAAATATTCTCTATTTTAAATAAAATTAGATAAATAAAAAGAGAAAAATGTTAAAGTGAGTGTATTGTACTCAAAAAGTTGCGAAAGCAGATAAAACAAACTATTTTCTTTTTAACAGCCTCTGACAAATCATATTTATATTGGTACAGATATTGAATTCATTATTTTATCAAGAAAAGACGAAATAGAAGAAGAATCAGAATATGAAAGTCTAATCCTATGCTCTAAAATAGGATGAACAACTTTCTTAACATCATCTGGAATTACATAATCTCTCCCCTCTATTGCTGCAACTGCTTTAGCAGCATGCTGAAGAGCTATAGAACCTCTTGGACTTGAACCCAAAAAAACAGAAGCATCCTCTCTTGTTGCTCTTACAAGAGAAACAATATATTTTTTTACTCCCTCTTCAACATAAATATTTTCTACAAATTCTCTTATTGCAATTAAATCAGGAAGAGGATTAAGTGGCTTAACCAATTTATCTTTTTGTGAATCCTTTTGATCCAAAATAGCAAATTCAGAATCAAAATCTGGATAGCCAATAGAAGTTTTTAAAAAAAATCTATCAAGTTGTGCCTCTGGAAGAGAAAAAGTACCTTCATATTCGATCGGATTTTGAGTTGCAATAATCATAAACGGTCTTGGAACTGGCATTGTAATACCATCTGAAGTAATCTGTCTTTCTTCCATACATTCAAGTAAAGCAGATTGAGTCTTAGGATTAGCACGATTTATCTCATCAACCAAAACAATATTATTGTTTACTGGTCCAGGTCTAAAAGTAAATTCTCCTTTTGCCTGATTATAAATATTCACCCCTAAAACATCTGAAGGAAGCAAATCAGATGTACATTGAACTCTTCCTGTTGTAAGACCAAAAACAGTTCCAAATGCTTTTGCAAGCATAGTTTTTCCAACACCAGGAACATCCTCAAGCAGAACATGTCCTTCACAAAAAAGAGCATATAAAACCTGCCTTATTACATCTCCTTTTCCAATAATAAGATTACTTACTTCTTTTATTACATTTTCTGAAACTTTTTTTACATATTCAGCTGTTATATTTCCCATTTATTAATATAATCTCCGAATTTTTAAAATAATTTGCACCAATATACAATAATAAAAAAGCCGTCTATGTTTTAAAAAATAATAAAAATCAAAGACGGCACTTATAAGTTATCTCAACTTAATTTATTTATGCTTTTTATTTTTTGCAGAATCATTTTCATTATCATCTTTATAATAAATCTCTACATAAGGTTGACTACCAGGAACACCATGTAAATCAATATTTACAATCCTACCCTCATAAGCCATAACAGGATAATCTTTTTTCATAGGAGTATGACCAACAACAAATCCCTTTATTCCACACATTCTCAACATCTCATCAACTTCTGCAGAAGAATGAGGTTTTGTACGCTGTCCTGTTGTAAAATCATAGCCCCATATTTTTCTTCCCCAAAGAAAAGCCTCTTTAAGTTTATTTTTAACTCCACACTTTATGTTTCCAGCATTTTCTATTTTAACCCAAGATTCTTTTTTGTCTGGAACTGAATGTGTATATAACTTATTGTTTATTACAACTCCCAATATTAAATTCTTATCTAAAAAATGCCCCATATCTCCTTCAAGAGATTTTTTCCATTCATAAAGTCCACCAAAACTATCTATAGTATGTTGCCCGCCTTGAACATACCAATTCAAAAATCTCATTATTGCATCAATTATAACAGATACATCTTTTCCTGAATCCATATATTTTTGTGCAACAACAGCATATCCTGTAGGATCATTAACGATCTGTTCTACATCGTCTTTTTCCAATAACTTAAAAATATTCAAAGACTCCATCATCATATCATCATGGTTTCCCATAATCATATAGACTCTTGACTTAAATGTTTTATATTTTCTTCTCAATTTTTCAGTAGTCTCAACGAGAAATCTTAAAAGCCAAAGTACTTTATATGGACCCTTATCCCATTCCTTTTTGTCGCCTTCGAGTAATTCCCCTCTCCAGTCAACATAATCTCCAATAAAAACTAAATCAACATTATCACTAAAAGGATCCCAAACAAGAGTTCCTGGAATGAGAATTTGCTGTTCTTCTAATATTCTCAAAATTCTGTAATAATCTCCATGAATATCACCGACAGCTACAACTTTTCTAAGTTTTCCACTTGTATTAAAAGACATAATAACTCTTTTCTACATTAATTTTGAATAATATATTTTTGACAAAATCAAAGAAATACCTTTTTTATTTTGACATCTTTTTAGATTTATGAATTTTATTTTTTCTATGTTTTTTTAAATGGTCTTCATGAACTATTTTTCTTAATTCAGAAATATTTTTATCATTAGTTTCAATATTTGAATCCATTTTTGAATTTAATTCTGATTTAGATTCAACTGCATCAATATCAACATCTATATTGTCTAAACTATTGCCAATATCTATATCAATAGAGGATTTTTTTAATCTATCTTCTGTATCATATTTTTGTGCTTCTTCTATACTAATAACTCTATTTCCACCATTATTTATTGCAAATATAAAAGCAGACTCAAGAGATGCTTTAAATGTCTCAATATCAAAAGCAGAAGAAGAAAACGTTCCAACTGCTATAGATGTACTTAAATAATCAGATTGATAAGTCAAATGGATATCAGAAATTCTCTTATTTATCAAAGTAGCTTTAGAATAAGCTTCATCAAATGGCAAATTTTCAATAATTATTGAAAATTCACACTTAGAAATTAAACAAATAAATTGATTAGAAGAAATAATTTCGGAGATCAAATCAATAGCCATATTACGCATAGTCAAAATATAATTTTCTCCAAAAATATCTTCAAGATTTTGGTAACGATCAATTAAAATTCTCAATACAGAAAATTCAATATTTGAATTCTTAGATACCTCTGCCAATTCAGCAATCTTTTTGTCATAATATAATGCATTATATAATCCTGTTTGATGGTCTATATATACTGAATCAGTTCTAATTTTATCTGCTATAATATGAGACATTCTTGACGAAAACATTTTTATTTCATTAATATTTTTTTCATACTTTTTCAAATTTTTAACATTAGAAAGATATACAATACCTATAAACCAATTTACATAATAAATAGGGATACCTACAGAAATATTGCATTTTTTTATAAAATCAGAAATTTTCGGGAAAGCATTTAAGTATGAAGATTCATTCAATTCAGCCTTTGTAGTAAAAGGAATAGCTCCTCTCCTATCAAACCACAACTTTGAATTATCCTCTGAATGATTCAATTCAACAATAGAAAAATCAAATTCCCCAGCATTGACACCTTCTAAAATATTCAATTTTGTTCTATCTGCATTTACAAAAAAGAAATATGCTCCATTAGCCCCAACCATATTCATAAAAGTTTTTGCTGTAAAATGAGATAATTCTTCCAAAGTATTCATGAAATTATCTCTATATTTCCAAGAAGCATTCCCCATCTCTTTTAAATCAGAAATAGAAAATTTATTAATTTTATTTTTATAAACATATTTATAAATTACAAAACTAAGAACAAATAACAAAATAAAAAGAACAATGAGCAATATTATAAAAATTACATTTTCACTGGATTTTTTAACAACAATTTTATCAAGACATATCTTGGCTCTATTGAAATATGGAACTTGATCTTTTTCTATTCTTTCAAAATATTTAATAGCAAGATCATCTTTGCCCATTTTCATATTTATCAAACCACAACAAAAATTATATTCTGGAAGATATTTAGAAATTTCTGGATCAACTTTATCTATATAAGAAAGAGCTTTTGAATATTTGCCTAAAATAGCATTTATATAAGCAAGAGAAACAAAAACAAGACTTTTGTTTCGAGAATTTTCTTCCGAAAAAGACAATTCCAGCGATTTTTCATAAGCATCTGAAGATTTTTTCAATATATCCAATTTATTTTTGTCATCTAAATTTCCTACAGAAGCCATTTCAAGATAGACATCTGCAATTTTTTTATAAACATCACTTACATAAATAGAAGAATCTTCATCTTTATTTTCTAAAAATTTATTATAAAATTTTATAGCCTTATTGTAATCAAGCAGAATAGGATCTTCTGCATAAATATCTCCTAATATAAGATAAGATATAGCATAAGAAGGATCAAATTTGATTGACAGTTCAAGATTTTCTACAGCCAATCTTGACTGACCATGATTTATATAATCAGCACTTTTTTGATAATAATAAAGAGCTTGTATCTTATCTTTTGATATTTTATCAGAATTTATAATTTCATTAGAATAAGAAAAAGAAAATAATATAAAAAATATAACTAAAAAATTAATATAAAATCTTATCATTTAAATCCCATCAACTTTTAAAAACTATAAAATTCTTATTTTTTTACAAACCCAAACTGTTCTTTTATTTTCATTTTCGTCAAGTAAAATTAGTTCTCCATTAGAACCAATATCTTGTACAGTTCCAATAAAAGATACATCATCTATTACTTCTATTTTTTTATTATTCAACAATGAATGCTCTTTTATGTTTTCAAGGTAATATTCAAAAGAATTCAATTCAAAATAACTATATTCAATTTGAATATAATCAATAAGTTCTTTCATTAATTCTCTTAAATTATATTTTTCCTTTGTCAATTCAAAAATAGATATAGGATTTATACCTTCAGGATTTCTGCCTTCATCTTTAATCTCTGTATTTATATTTAATCCAACACCAACAGAAATATAACTATTTTCGCCAGTAGTTCCTTCTAACAAAATTCCACCAAGTTTTTTACCATTTACAAATATATCATTAGGCCACAATATATCACAATGTAAATTTATTTTTTTTTCAAAAAACTCAACTATCCAGAGAGCTATAACAAGAGAAAGTCCAATAGGTTGTTTATTAGGTCTTATCAAAAATGCAAAATATAAACCACCTTTAGGCGAAATCCAATTTCTTTTTAATCGTCCATGACCTCCAGTTTGCATTTCTGCTACAACACAAGTTCCCTCATTAGCTCCATTGATTGCCATTTTTTTTAAATCATCAAAAACAGTAACTGTAGATTCTAAAAAAACTAAATCCTGACTCCATTTATTCTTGCTCATGTCAAACTCCAATTTTAATCAACATCAGGCAATTCTTCTTCATCTTCATCAAACACTTCATACTCATCTAAATCAAAATCTTCTGGTAATTCCTCTTCACATATATTATCTTCTTCCTCATACTCGTCGCCTTCAAAATCAACCTCATCATCTACTGGAATTTCATCAAAATCAAAATCTTCATCAAATTCCTCTTTTTCTGTTGTTTCAAAAAACAAAGAAAAAATATCTTTTTTAATCTCTTCTGCAGATTCTTCAACTTTGATTTCTCCTGCAGGTTCTTCAACTTTAATTTCTTCTACAGGTTCTTCAACTTTAATCTCTTCTGCAGATTCTTCAACTTTGATTTCTCCTACAGGTTCTTCAACTTTAATTTCTTCTGCAGGTTCTTCAACTTTAATCTCTTCTGCAGATTCTTCAACTTTGATTTCTTCTACAGGTTCTTCAACTTTAATTTCTTCTGCAGGTTCTTCAACTTTGATTTCTTCTGCAGGTTCTTCAACTTTGATTTCTTCTGCAGGTTCTTCAACTTTAATTTC
>CADAWZ010000004.1:0-1093 GCA_902791745.1 uncultured bacterium | reverse complement strand
CTTTGATTTCTTCTGCAGGTTCTTCAACTTTGATTTCTTCTGCAGGTTCTTCAACTTTGATTTCTTCTGCAGGTTCTTCAACTTTGATTTCTTCTGCAGATTCTTCAATTTTGATTTCTTCTACAGGTTCTTTAACTTTAAATTCTTCTGCAAGTTCTTTAACTTTAATTTTTTCTTTTTTATTTTTTGACTTTTGTATCTTCTTAGATTTTCTTGACTGTTTAGACTTCTTTTTAGAATTTACTTGCTCAACTGGTTCCAATACTTCTAATTGTTCAGTTGAATCTAATGATTCTAACTGTTCAACTAGCTCTAATACTTCTAACTGCTCAACTGGTTTTAATGATCCTGACAGCTCAACTGGTTCTAATGCTTCTAACTGATAAGATGATTCTAATAATTCTAACTGTTCAACTGGATCTAATACTTCTAACTGCTCAACTGGTTTTAATGATCCTGACAGCTCAGTTGGTTCTAATGCTTCTAACTGATAAGATGATTCCAATACTTCTAATTGTTCAGCTGAATCTAATGATTCTAACTGCTCAACTGGTTCTAATACTTCTAACTGTTCAGTTGGTTCTAATGCTTCTGACTGCTCAACTGGTTCTAATACTTCTAATTGTTCAGCTGAATCTAATGATTCTAACTGCTCAACTGGTTCTAATACTTCTAACTGTTCAACTGGTTCTAATGCTTCTGACTGCTCAACTGGTTCTAATACTTCTAATTGTTCAGCTGAATCTAATGATTCTAACTGCCCAACTGGTTCTAATACTTCTAATTGTTCAGCTGAATCTAATGATTCTAACTGCTCAACTGGTTCTAATACTTCTAACTGTTCAGTTGGTTCTAATACTTCTAATTGTTCAGCTGAATCTAATGATTCTAACTGCTCAACTGATTCTATATTTCTTTCTTTTTTTGCATATTTTATTTTCTTTGATTTTTTATTTTTTTTCGTTTTCTTCTTTGACTTAGATTTATTCTCAAATTTAATTTCTTTTACAAATTCTTCAATTTTAATTTCTTCTGCAGGTTCTTCAACTTTAAGTTCTTCTACAGGTTCTTCAATTTTGATTTCTTCTGCAGG
>CADAWZ010000003.1 GCA_902791745.1 uncultured bacterium | reverse complement strand
AGAGCTTTTTTGACAATGCTTGGAATAATAATAGGTGTTGCTTCTGTTATTGTTTTAGTAAGTATTGGTCAAGGTGCTTCTAAAGCTATTGAAGATAAAATAGCTTCACTTGGAACAAATCTTTTGATTATCACGCCAAAGCAAATAACAATTAATGGAGTTCGTCAAGGTGTTGCAAGGACATTGACTTTAGGAGATTGTGAGGCTATAGAAAATGAATGTGTTTATGTAAATTATGCTTCTCCTAAGATTAATGCAAATGCACAGGTTGTGTATGGAAATGAAAATTGGAATGCAATTTTTAATGGCGTTTCAAAAGATTATGATAAAATTGGGAATTGGTCAATCACGGAAGGTGAATTTTTTACAGAAGAGGATGTAAAAAATGCTAATCAAGTTTGTTTAATAGGTAATACTATTTTAGAGGAATTATTTAATGGAGAAGACCCTATAGACCAATTTATAAGAGTAAAAAATATTCCATTTAGAGTTATTGGGGTTTTAAAATCAAAAGGAACGACTGAAATAGATTATCAAGATAATTTTTTATTAATGCCTTATACAACGGTTAAGGCTCGTTTATATAAAAATAAATTTTTATGGTCGATATATTGTTCTATATCTTCAGACGAACATATAGAAGAGGCAATAGATGAAATTACAACTCTTTTGAGACAGAGACATCATTTAGCAGAAGATACTGAGGATGATTTTAGAATAAATTCCCAAGTAGATATGATAGAAAAAAGAACAGAGACAACAAAAATGTTGACATTATTTTTATTGGCTATTGCTTCTATATCTCTTTTGGTCGGTGGAATAGGAATTATGAATATAATGCTTGTTTCTGTAACTGAAAGAATAAGAGAAATTGGTATCAGAATGTCTTTAGGAGCAAGAGGTAGTGATATTTTAAGACAGTTTTTATTTGAGTCAATGACACTTTCCATAATGGGTGGAATAATAGGAATTATATTTGGAATTGCACTTTCACAATCTGTTCCCAAGTTTGTTCCAGATTTAAATACTTTTATTTCAACAGACTCAATTATTGTTTCATTTTTATTCTCAGCTGGTGTTGGAATTTTTTTTGGATTTTATCCTGCATATAAAGCCTCAAAACTTAATCCAATAGACGCACTTAATCACGAATAATTATTTTGGGGCTGTGAAAAAAAAGGATACAAAAATTTTGAGTATGTCAATAGTTTTCTGTGTGATATAATGAATGGAATTAGAGCGAAGCGGAGTTGGAGTGAATGTATTACACAGAAAACTAAATGGTAAATTTTCACTTTACAGAAATTTTTTATATACTAATAGGAGTTTTTTTTACAGCTCCCTTTTTTTTTAAAATAAATTTGTTCATAAAGCTAAAAATATTTAATAATATGATAGTATTTATTTGAAGGTTTTTTAAAATATCACAGAGAAGAAATTTTTAAACCACAAAATTAGGCGGTTAAAACCTGTATAAAACGGGAGTTACAAAACATGCAAACATGGCACGATTTGAAATTGGACATATTCAGAGTAAGTTATAGAGCTTGCAGACCATATCAAGAAAAAATTGATGATTTTTATGATAATGGTAAAATCAGATTTCAATGGGATATGATAAGACAAGCATATATAATGGCAGGCGATCAGACACTACCTGCAATATGTGAACAATGTCCTTTAAATATAAAACAAACCTGTGAAGGTTGTCATACTGAAATAGAAGGACTTCCTGCTTTTTTAAATATTCTTGTAAAATACATGCCTGAATCAGTTCTTTTAAATTACAAACTCTACCATGATTTTATAGATATAGATATTGTAAGACAATTATATAATGAAATGGAAGATTTTAGAAAATTGCTCGATGATGTAAAATGGCCTGTTGCAAAAGTCATGACGGATGGTCAACCTGTTATGGTACCAGATGACACAGGTGGTGAACATGAACTTTTCTATCCTTGGGAAGGCGAAGAAGATGATACATATCCAAATGGATCAGATTCATATTATTGGGGTAGAAATAAAAATGGTATTCTTGTAAAAGATAGTTTTGGAAATAGAGCTCCATATCCTTTTGTAAAATTATACAAAGAAGGATTTGGAGTTTATGGACTCACAGCAGAGGGAAAAATACATACTTTTGTACCTGTTTTGGGTAAATTTCCAAATTGGAACAATCAAGACGGTTATGGTGGTCAAGAACTCGTAGCTTCTGATGAAAAGGCTTCACATGTCTTTAAAAGACAGCTCGATATACTTGGAATGTTTGCAGAAGAAGCTATGAAGAATAATACAGGATTAATTTTTGAACAGTTAATTTAAAAATCTTTATATACTCTCTAAACAGAGAGAAAGGGGTTTTAAAAAACAAAATGTCTGACAACATGAAAGCAGTAGTAAAAACTAAAAGAGAAAAAGGGGCAGAACTTTTGACAATTCCTATTCCAAAACCTGCTCCAAATGAAGTTTTAGTAAAAGTAAAAGCAACATCTATATGTGGAACAGATGTTCACATATATAACTGGGATGGTTGGGCAGAAGGCAGAATACAAAATGTTCCTCAAACACTTGGACATGAATTTTCAGGAGAAGTCGTTGAAGTTGGTTCTCGTGTAAAGCGTGTAAAAGTTGGAGATTTTATATCTGCAGAGACGCACATACCATGTGGTCATTGTCCACAATGTTTGACAGGTCAAATGCATATTTGCAATGAATTAAAAATATTAGGTGTTGATATAAATGGTTGTTTTGCAGAATATGCAGTTATTCCAGAAATAGTCTGTTGGAAAAATGATCCTTCAATACCTTTTGAATATGCAAGTATTCAAGAGCCTCTTGGGAATGCTGTATATGCAACCCTTGAAGGAGGGGGAATAAATGGTCACACTGTTGCAATTTTTGGGGATGGACCAACAGGACTTTTTGCAACAGGAGTTGCAAGAGCTTCAGGGGCATCCGAAATTTTTGTTATAGGTAAAAACAAATTTAAGTTACAAATAGCAAAAAAAATGGGAGCAGACCATATTTTACATACAGATGAAGTAAATGTATATGAATACATAAAAGAGAAAACCCATGGAGTTGGAACAGATGTAGTGCTTGAAATGTCAGGTGCAGCAGTTGCAATAGAAAATGCTTTCAAAGTTGTTAGAAGAGGTGGAAGATATACGGCTTTTGGAATTCCTTCAAGAGATATAACACTTGATTATGCAAATGGAATTATATTCAAGGGCATTAATCTTATAGGAATAACAGGAAGAAAAATGTTCCAAACTTGGATTGAGGTAAGAAACTTTCTTTCTTCAAAAAGACTTGATGTATCGCCAGTAATTACACATAAGATTCCACTTGAAGATTATAAAAAAGGATTTGAAATTTTAAATTCTCCTGAATCTGAATGTGGAAAAATTGTTTTGTTAAATAAATAAATTAGAGTGTGTTGGTAAAATCTATTTTCACATATTTAATTATTTACGGTTACGCCAATTTTTGGATATAATACACTCACTTAGACAGTTTTTTTCGCAAATTAAGAGCTTTTTTATTATATCTATTATGAAAAAAACTGATGCGTTTGTTTAATTATATCGCACAAAATTGGCTATTGGATAATTTACCAACAAGCTCCAGAAAGTTAAGTTAATTTAAAATTTTCAAAAAAATAACAACGAAAGAGGAGGTCTGTGTATGAATTTTATTGATGAAGAAATAAAACGCCTTAAAGAAGTTGGTCTTTACAATAATATAAGAACAATAGAAAGCCCACAAGGTGCATGGATTGTAGTTGATGGCAAGAAAGTTCTAAATCTTTGTTCAAATAATTATTTAGGATTGGCAGGCGAAAAAAGATTAGTTGATGGTGCAAAAAGATATATGGACATGTATGGTGCAGGTCCAGGAGCTGTAAGAAGTATAGCAGGCACAATGTCATTTCATATTGAATTAGAAAAAAAGATTTCCGAATTTAAACAGACAGAAGCAACTCTTTCATTACAATCAGGATTTGTAGCAAACCAAGCCGTAATCCCTTCAATCGTATCTGCAAAAGAAGATGCAGTATTTACAGACGAACTAAATCATGCTTCAATCATTGATGGGGTAAGACTTTCAAAAGCTCAAAGGTTTATCTATAAACATAATGATCCTGAAAGCCTCGAAGAAAAATTAAAAGAAGCAAAAGATGTAAAAAATAAGCTCATAATCACAGATGGTGTATTTTCAATGGACGGAGATATTGCTCCATTAAAAGAAATTTGTGATTTAGCTGAAAAATATGGTGCAATGACAATGGTTGATGATGCACATGGCGAAGGCGTTTTAGGTGACCATGGAAGAGGTATTGCACATCATTTAGGAGTACATGGAAGAATAGATTTTGAAGTTGGAACACTTTCAAAGGCATTTGGAATTGTAGGTGGATTTGTTTCAGGTAAACAAAAAGTAATCGACTTCTTAAAACAAAAGGCAAGACCATTCCTATTTTCATCAGCTGTAACTCCTGCAGATGCTGGTGCTTCAATAGAAGCAATAAACATAATGACAGAGTCAGATGAAAGAGTTAAAAAACTTTGGAAAAATACAAATCACTTCAAAGCAGGAATGAAAAAATTAGGATTTGACACAGGCATTTCTGAAACTCCTATTACTCCAGTAATGTTGGGAGAAGCACATGTTGCTCAGGAATTTTCAAAGAAACTCTTTGAAAAAGGAATATTTGCAATGTCAATCGGATTCCCGACAGTTCCAAGAGGCAAAGCAAGAATAAGAGTTATGATAAGCAGTTCCCACTCAATAGAAGACCTTGATTTTGCATTAAAGATTTTTGAAGAGACTGGAAAAGAATTAAATATAATCAAATAACTAAATCTGAAAGGCGAAAATATGAATAATTTCAGCGGTCATTTTAATCAACCTCCAGCAGGTGTATTCGGAATTCCAATAGGAGCCTCTGCTCCTTTGAAAACTCCTCCAGGTCCTTTATCAAAAGCGAATTTAAAAGAAGTATTAAAAAGACTTGTTGCAGTAAGTCAAGATATGGAATCAACAGGAAGAAGTATGAGCCTTTCAAGAAATATGGCATTACTTGCTCAAATGCAAGACAAAATGGACAAACTTGCAAAAGAGCAGGCAGAGCTTATGAAAAAAATTGTTGATACAGCTCAGAATACTGCATTAAAAAATGAGTTTTTGAGACTTACACAGAAAATAGGGCAGATACAGGCTCAGATCAAAAATAGCAATTCGCAAAATGAACTTGACGCAATGCAAAAAGCTAATAATGATAATGTAATTAATACTTGGGTAAACATATTTAAAGACTTGACTATGGACGCAATCCAATCTTCAAAAGAATAAATAGTAGAAAAACAAAAATTCCCTTTCCTATTGTAAAAATAAGGAAGGGAATTTTTTATGTATTAGTTGATTAGTTAGACATCAAAATCCAGCCACTGTAAAACTTGTTCTTCATCGCATTTATAAGCCCAATATTGTAACAAAGTATTATGATTTTCAGCTACAAATTTTACTAAATAATCAAATTCAGATTTAAATAAATCTCCTATACCGCCTCTTATTTTAGGTTTATCACTACTTATGGTAATGTCTGGATTAATATCGCTATCAAAATGATAGATATCTAAATTTCCTATATTATTATCGAACTTAATTATAGGTATATGTCTATCGTCTCCCATAGCAAGAATTAAATTCATAGGCAATTCTTTAATAGGAACAATTTTCTTAATGTTGCTTTTAAATGCTTTATATCTATCTTTACAATATTTTTCAATTTCCAAATCTCTAATTTTTTCTTCTTCGGTATATTGTTTAAATTCACTTTGTGAGGGCGAATCGTCTGTTTCCATATAACATCCATCGCCATATTCATTATAATATAATTCTTCTTGTATATCTTTATCATTTACATCTACAAATTTTTCATCTTCATAGTTTTCATAGTCATATTTGCTAAATTTTTTTAGAAAAACAATACCTTTAGTTACTTGCTTATATTCAGTATTTTCTGTAAAAATTATTGGTTCTTTAATATCTTTAAGAATAAATTCTCTATTTTCATTCTCAATATAAATTTTACCTGTTTTTGGGTAATATCTCTTACGCATACCTCACACTCCTAAATCATATATTTTTGATTCTTTTTCTATTTCACCTTCAATAGAATATTTCCAATCCTTTTCATATTCATTTAAAATGCCTTTTTCCCAAAATAATAGCAATTTTTCTAAATTTACTTTAGCAAAAACTTTAAAATACCTTTTTACTTTAGGGGATAATTTACTTGCTTGTTTTCCTCCAAATGTAAGTTTTTTATAATCAAAATTTTTTAAAGAATCAAAAGGAACTGTCATATAACAAAGTTCCTCATCTTTAAATTTATTTGTTTTGTTAGGTCTTTTAGAAGTTGACGGATCAATTCGTTTATAAATTTTATTAAAAATTTATAAACGAATTGACAAATAAAAAAATGGGATTGTGAGATATAAATCTCACACCCCCACTTTTTTACGATACTCTAAAAATTATTATTCGAGCATTTCCCAAATTTCTTCTGGTGTTTCATCAACGAATGTATAGCTATTTTTAATACCTTTGTAAGAAATAACAGCCTTATATCCATCTTCAGAAGACTCATCTTCTTCGTCAAGTTCTTCTATTTCTTCTTCATCTTCATTGAGTTCTTTCTCTGTTTTTTCTACTTCTTCATCGAGGTCTTCATCTTCATCGAGTTCATCTTCATCTTCATCGAGTTCATCTTCATCTTCCATTTCTTCTTCGTCTAAGCTATAAGGTTCTACTAATCTTATTTCATCTGCATTTACGATTATAAGCTCTCCCATATCATGAAGTTGTAAAAATTTTGTTTTCATAAAAACCTCCCTACATTAACTTTACATATTTCATACCATTTAGAGTTCTTTCCGATTTGATTATATTAATCTTGTCTATCTTAAAATTGATAGGAGTTATTTTTTTACAGAGTTCTTCACTTGAATTTTTGAGAATAACTTGCCTGCCAATAGTTATATGTGGCTTATATGTTTTAGCGTCAAAAGTAAGTTTTTCTTTCATAATCTCATTTTTCAATGATTTATAAACAAAGTTCAACTCATCATTTTTATCCGCTCCAATCCAATAGAGATCGCCTTTTTCACCTCTTTTTCCTTCAAATTTTCCGATTTGGTCAAATTGAATTTCAAAAGGAGAAAATTCAACATTCTCAACGGCTCTTACAAGTGATTTATACTGTCTGTCATTGATTTCACCTAAAAAAATCAAAGTTAGATGTATATTATTAAAATGTGTAAAATTACCAGATACAGATTTTTCTTTCAAAAAATCAATATATTCATTGATTTTTGATTTTGTATCATTATTTGTAAAAAATCCAGTAAATATTCTCATGTCTTTTTTATTAAATTGATTATTGCTGTAAATAATTCAATTTTTTTATTAATATTTTAAAATCTACCAAAACACAGACTCTATTTGAAGAGATGTCATTGCAAGGTAGCTGGGCGACCGTGGCAATCTAAGCCTGTAAATTATTATTTGATTGAAAATTAAGTCGATCGCCTATATTTATAATATTGTACTCGATCTACTTCATAAATTACTAAATTTAAATTAAGCGGTTGAGATTGCCACGGCTAAAGCCTCGCAATGACAAAGTCGCAGTATATAAGCCTATATTTGATAATTTTCAGTAACTTTTTATTTATTTTTTGTATTAACTATATATGTATTAAAAATGTTTTGCCAGTTAAGTAAAGTTTTTGCGGTGCAATACAACGAACGAAATTAGAGCGAAGCGGAGTTGGAGTGAATGACTTACACCGCAAAAATTGGCTAATATGCAGTTTACCAAGACGCCCTAATTACCAAGTTAATAACTATCACAACAATAATTTATTTTTTCGCAAATTTTTTGTCTTTTATTTTTTCAATCAATGCTGGTAAAAACTCAAAAGCATCGGCTATAATTCCATAGTCTGCTATATCAAATATAGGAGCATTTGGATCTGTATTTACAGCGATAATCAATTCCGCTTCCTCTACTCCTGAAATATGTTGTACAGCTCCTGAAATACCTATTGCCAAATATAATTTTGGTTTTATTGTAACACCAGTTTGACCAATCTGTGCTGAATGTGGAATAAATCCACAATCACAAGCAGGTCTCGAACCAGCAACACAACCGCCAAGGAGGTCTGCAAGTTGTCTCAAAAGAGCAAAACCTTTTTCATTTCGAAGTCCTCTTCCACCAGCAACAACTATATCATAATCTGCTATATTTACATCACTACAAGAACAAGGTTCAAAGCCCAAAATTTCCATATTGGATTTTAATAATTCTTCTGGAACATCAACTTTTACGATTTTTCCATTTTTGTTTATTGATTCATTTACAGGAAAAACACCTTGACGGACAGTTGACATTTGAGGTCTTGTATTTTCACACAAAATAGAAGCCATCAAATCGCCACCAAATGCAGGTCTTGTCTGGATTAAATTACCTGTATTCTCATCCATTTCAATTGAGATACAATCAGCAGTTAATCCTGTTTCAAGTTCTGTAGCAACTCTTGGCATGAAAGAACGGCCTCTAATTGTGGAACCAGAGAGAATTGCAGATGGTTTATATTGCTTTAAAATGTAAGCCATTACTTTTGAATAAACATCATCTCTGTATTTTTCCAAAAATGGATTGTCTACAACATATACAAAATCAGCATATTTGCAAAGCGTTGATAGATTTTCATCTGTAAATCCACTTCCTAAAACAAAGGCAAATACATTTTCTCCTGTCTTAACTACCAAATCATTTGCTTTTGACAAAAGCTCATAAGCAACAGGATTAAATTTTCCATCTATTGATTCAGCGTAAACAGCTATTCCTTTATAGGAAGATTTTTCGCTATTTTCTTGTTTTTGTCCAACAACTTCTATTGCATTAAATCTACAAGTGTTTACACATAATTTGCAAACAATACATTTAGATTCATCTATTGAAGCCTTTTTATTTACAACAGTTATTGCACTCTGTGGACATTTTCTTGAGCAAAGACCACAGCCAACACATTTTTCTTCTATAACTCTTATTGACATAAAATTAATGCCTCCCACTAAACAATCAGCTTAGATTCAAAAAGAAAATCTGCTACTTTTTGTGCTTTTTCAGCAACATTCTTGCCTTCAATCAATTCATGATCTGCCTTTTGTCTTTCAGGTATAAATACCTTAAAAACAGAAGTTGGAGAGCCATTTAATCCTATTTTTGTCAAATCACATTCAATTGCTTCAGCATTGACAGTCTTTGGTTCAAAATCACATTTTTTAAATCTTCCCTTTATTGACTCAATTCGAGGAACATTTATTGATTTGTCAACAGTAATTACAGCTGGAAGAGTAACAGAAACGAGTTCATTTCCACCTTCGACAGCTCTTTTTACAATGATTTTCTTATCTTCTATTTTTTCTATTTTAATAACATTACAAACAAGAGACATTCCAAGCCATTGTGAAATTCCAGGTCCTACTTGTGCTGTATCTCCATCAATAGCAATTTTTCCACAAATAATTAAATCAGCAGGACAAACTTTTTTGATTGCACTTGAAATAGTATAAGAAGTTGCAAGTGTATCAGCTCCTGCAAATTCTCTTCCACAAATCAAAATACCATCATCAACAGTCATACCAACAGCTGTTTTTAATATATCAGAAGCATGAGGTGGACCCATTGTAACAGCAGTAACTCGTCCACCATAATTTTCTCTTATTTGAAGAGCTGTTTCCAATGCATGTAAATCATAAGGATTTATTGTTGAGCCTGATCTATCTCTTATTAAAGTATGTGTAACAGGATCCATTTTTACATGTGTATTAGCTGGAACCTGTTTTATACAAACGACTATATTCATCTATTTCTTCTCCTACTTTTTACCTTTTACATCTTTGATAAGTTGAAGTGCTATTTCATTACGGCAAATTTGATTAGTACCTTCATAAATTTGAGTGATTTTTGCATCTCTCATCATCTTTTCAGCAGGATAATCTTTCATATAACCGCTTCCGCCAAAAATCTGAACAGCATTTACAGTTGTTCTCATTGCAACATCAGAACAAAATGCTTTTGCCATAGCAGATTCCTTTGAGAAATTTTTCTGCTTTTTAGAATCAATAGTTCTTGCAGTTTGATATAAAATAGCTCTCGCTGCTTCAACTTCCATTGCCATATCTGCCAACATGTGCTGTATAGCTTGGAAAGATGAAATAGGACTTCCAAACTGTTTTCTTTCCATTGAAAACTTAAGTGCTTCATCAAGAGCTCCTGCTGCAATACCGAGAGCTTGAGCAGCAACACCAGGTCTTGAATTACAAAGTGTATTCATAGCAACAATAAATCCCATTCCTTCTCTTGAAAGAATTTGGCTTTTATGAACTCTGCAATTTTCAAAAACAAGTTCAGTAGTTGAAGAAGCTCTTATACCCATTTTGTTTTCTTTTCTTCCAAAACTGAAGCCTTCAGTTCCTTTTTCAACTAAAAAAGCTGTCGTGCCTCTTGCACCTTTTGATTTATCTGTTACAGCAATCACAGTATATAAATCGGCAACTCCACCATTTGTTATCCATGTTTTTGTACCATTCAAAACATAGTAATCACCATCTTTATCTGCTCTTGTTGCAATACTTCCAGCATCAGAACCAGCATTTGCTTCTGTCAAACCAAAAGCACATATCATATCACCAGAGGCTATTTTGGGAAGATATTTTTCTTTTTGTTCTTTGTTTCCATAAAGAATAAGTGGAAATGTTCCAAGAGCTGTTGCAGCCATTGCAAGTGTGATACCGCCACAAACTTTGCTCATTTCTTCAACAGCAAGTGTCAATCCAAAAACACCTAAGCCAAGTCCGCCATATTCTTCTGGAATATAGATTCCGCACAAATCAGCTTGTCCCATTTTCTTTAGAATTTCCCATGGAAATTCGCCAGTTTCATCATATTCTGCCCTAACAGGTCTTATATATTTTTCCGCAAATTCTCTTGCGGTTTCAGCAACTATTTTTTCTTTCTCACTCAGGAAATACTCCATTTATATATCTCCTTAAATATTATACAAAATTTATAACTTCTCTAAATTCTTTAAATGACAAATTAAACCCTGCCTATTACATTCATTATTTTATCATAATAAATATTTTCTGACATATTTTCAATGACAAATTTTTTTCCATTTTTTCCCATTTCATCAAGTTTTTGGGGTGACTTCATCAAATTTAAAATTTTTTCTCTAAGTTCTTCTATATTTTTTGGTTCAAATAATGCTCCTCTATCATCTGCGACAACTTCTACTAATCCACCTATTTTAGAAGCAATTACAGGTCTTTCAAGTACCAATGCTTCCATAGCAGAAAATCCTAAAACTTCCCAAGATTCAGAAGGGACAACTGCAAGGTGTGATCCTCTAATCAATTTTACTAAATTTTCAAAACTTAAAAATCCTTCAAGACTTATATTTTTATATGATTCGTCTTCAGATATTTTTTTTGCAATAATATCTCCAACAGGTCCCTTTCCTGCAACTATTAATTTTATTTTAGTCCCTTTCACAGCTTCAATTAATGTCAGAACTCCTTTATTAGGCATCAAACGACCTGTAAAACAGATGTACGGATTTTCTTCGTCTCTTTGATAGTCATATTGAGTGTATTTTTCAATATCTAAAAAGTTATATATTTGTTCAATTTTTCCAGTAAAATAAGATTTTTCAAAAACATTTTTTAAAAAATTACTTGGAGAAATAAATCTATAGATATTTTTTATTCCAAGAATGTCTTTTTTTAATATAGACTCATTAAAAAATCTATTAAAAGAGCCAATTAAATTGTAACATCCATTTATTCCAGCCTTCCAAAAGTTTCCCTTATGACATTCTGTACATATTTCACTATTTCTAAAACAATCACCAGTTGGACAAATATATCTATAATCATGAAGTGTCTGTATCGTTTTTATATTATATTCTTCTGTCAAAAGTTTTATACAATCAGAAAAATAATATTCAACAGCATGGACATGTGCTAAATCAAATTTTTGAGAAGACAATAATTTTTTAAGTTCAATATAGGCATTTTTTTTGCTTTTACCTTTTACATAATCATTGAAAAAAAATAGAGTAACTTTATGTCCTTTTTTTTCATAAAGGGATTTTAAAAGTTCAATATGATATTCTGCACCGCCTAAGGGTGGGGGATTGTCATTTAATATAATTATGTTCATAAGATTATTCCTTATTATCTATGAAAGTTACATTTAAATCGAGTCCCAAAACTCTTATAAATTCTTGAACAAAAAAAACTGCAGATTTTTTTGTGTAAAAAAAATGTGAATAAAATAAATCAATTTTATCTTTGAACTTAAAGTAGTTAGGAAGTTTTATTGGGTCTTTACAGACTAAAATTACTTTATATTCATTTAAATGAAATTTTGTTCCTGTTAATGAGATTGTTGATGTTGGAATTGTATCATAACTTTCTTCACTTAAGCCTTGAGAAGCATAAATATGTTTAATATTTTCTTTTTCAATAAATAAAGAATTTTTTTTAGCTTTTATTTCAATACCTTTTGGTGAAACAGTGATAGTAATTTTTAGCTTTTTCATAGAAGAACCAATTATAAACAATAACATCCCAATAAATCCAGTGATTATGAGATAAGGATATAGTTCTCCTCTTTGTCCAGCACCACCAGAAAATACTATTAAAGTACAAACACTTAAAATACCAATTCCTATATTCACAAGATTATTTTCAAATCCACTCTGAAAAAATTGAGCACCTGAATTTGTTTTTAAAATAAAACCATTATAAGTAGGTTCGTATTTAACTCCCTTTGGTAATAATATTTCTTTTTCTGTAATTGGTTCTGTAAATATTTCCATTTTTTCTCCTAAAAAAACACGGAAATCTACTTTATAAAATTGATTTCCGTGTGTATGTATAAAAAAATTAATGTCTTTCTTTGTATTTTTTCATAGCTTTATTAAAACATTCAAAGAACATATCTGGAATTTCTTCTAAGGACACAAATTTTACTTCTTCTGCATCGTCTCCAGCTGTAGGTTCACCAGAATCTATTTCAAAAAGATATATAATAGTTATTACATAACCATATACATCATTAGGTTCACAATATGACCCTAAATGCTCTACTGCATGACCAATTAATCCTGTCTCTTCTTTTAATTCTCTTGCAGCAGCTTCTTCAAGACTTTCTCCAAGTTCAACAAAACCAGAAGGAGGAGCCCAATGACCCTTTCCAGGTTCTTTACCTCTTTTAATTAAAAGGCATTTTCCGTCTTTAATTGCAATTATTCCTACGGAAGGCAATGGATTTTCATAGTGTATATAACCACATGATTCACAGATATTTCTATCTCTATCTTCAACTTTCTTTACAGTCATTTCTGACTTGCAGAATGGACAATATTTAAAAACCATACTTTATTCCTCCCATTGAACAAAATCTATAAATTCTCTCAAAAGTCCAATATTTTTACTTCTTGCTACATAGACATAATCGCCCATTCCATCTGCAAAACTTCCAAGAATTCTGTCAGCAAACATTAATATATGACCATATTTTTTGAATATCTCTTCGTTGCTGTGTGCATATTTTTTTTCTTTTGTTCTTCTTCCAGCAAATGCACAGCAATATTTTAGAGTTCTATCTTCTTCAAAAGGTCTGTTTGCAATTATATTTGCCCATTCTCTAAACATATCTACATCTGCAGCATAGTTAAACATGTCTATCATAGAACCACCTGGAGCCCTCATATTTACTTCAAGGGCGATAAGTCTTCCATCTTCTGTTCTAAAGAATTCAAAATGAAATATCATTTTTTTGAGGTTGTATGTTTTTATTATTTTTTGTCCGATTTCTTTTAAATCATCAGGAATCATTCCTATTGAATATATGGATACATTTTTTTTGTAATTTACAAGGTCCATAACGCTTTGGTATATGTGTGAAATATCAAAAACAACTTCACCATTTCCATCTACTAAGCCGTCATATGTACATATCGTTCCTTCGATGAATTCTTCTGCAATATATTCTTCATTTGTTTTTGTTCTAAAGAAATCTTCTAAATCTTCATGATTTTTGATTTTATATGTATTTGAAGCACCTACTCCTTTATTAGGTTTTGCTACTATTGGATAACCTAATTCTTTTATTAGTTCTTCCGCTTCAGCAATATTATTTACGACTTTTCCTCTTGCAACAGGGATTCCGTTTTCTATGAATTTTTGTTTCATGAGAGATTTTTTTCTCATTGCTTCTATTTCATTTATCTTGATTCCCTCAATATTAAAATCTGTTCTCAATCTTGCCTCTGTTTCAAGCCAATATTCATTCATAGAGGCAACGCCATCAATTCTTCCATATTTATGAATAAAATATGCAACAGCCCTATATACTTGATCATAATCTTCTAAATTGCTGACTTTGTAATATTCTGTGAGTGTATTTTGAAGGTCTTCTCCAATTTCTTCATATGGGGTATCTGCTATTCCAAGAACTCTTACACCTAAATAATTTAAATTTTTGCAGAATGCCTTAAAATTTGGCGGATAGTGTGGGGAAAGATATATAAAATTCATTTTTTTATTCCTTTCTAAAGGTTTATTTTTCTTGAAAAAGAATTTTTGAAAAGTTATGGAAAATAAAAATAATAATTTAAATCTTGCCTATGGAGCTATTTTAATAACTCTTTTAATAATTTTTCAATATACAACTTCTTTTTTTTCTAATCAGCTTTTGACTGGAATGTGTGTAAATTTGATTTTGTCACTTACAGTTTTTAAAACAGATTTGAAAACAATTTTCTTTGTTGCTTTGATTTCTCCTTCTCTTGCATTTTGTCTTGGAATTGGTCCAAAAATTCCGTTACTTATTCCTTTTTTGATTGTTTCAAACTGTATTTTTATGTATTTGATTTGGATTGGAGTACAATATTCAAAGAAAAAAAATAAATATTCATTTGTTTTTATTTTTTTGGGAATTGTCTTGGGAGCTATTTTAAAATCCCTGTTTATTTTTATTTCGTCTATTTATATTTTACCTCTTTTTTTGATATTAAACAATATCCAAAAAAATATTTTGGGATCAGCATTTTCTTTTATCGCTTGTATTTCTGCAATTTTGGGCGGTATTTTGGCATATTGGATAAATAATTTTAGATTATTGAGAAAATAAAAAATTCCCTTTCCTTATTTGCAAATAGGGAAAGGGAATTTTTTATGAATAACCTCAAGAGAAACTAAATTATATATTTAATAAATATTCTCTAACTTGCTTCATTGCATTTGCTCTATGGCTTATTTGATTTTTTATATTTGCAGGAACTGAAGCAAGTGTTGTTTTATATTCAGGCACATAAAATACTGGATCATATCCAAATCCTTCGTGTCCTGCTTTTTCAAATGCTATACTTCCTTTTAATTCACCAACAAATGATTTAATAACTTTTCCATTATAAGCTAAAACTGCTGTGCAAACAAATCTTGCTCCTCTTTTTTCTTGTGGTACATTTTTTATCATTTCAAGGAGCATACTATTTTTTTCACTATATGATTTTGCTTCACTTAAAAATCTTGATGACATAACTCCAGGCTTGCCACCAAGGCAATCTATTTCAAGACCTGAATCATCTGCAAGTGATAAAATGCCAGTTTGTTTTGAATATCCCAGTGCTTTTAAAGAAGCATTTTCAAGATATGTATCTTTTCCTTCTTTTACTTCTTTTATATTTTCAAAATCCAGAACAGATACTATTTCATAAGGTATTCCTTGAAGTAAATATTTAATTTCTTCAATTTTGTGTTTGTTCGCTGTCGCTAATAGAATCTTTTTTGTCGTCATCTTTTTTTTCTTCTTTTTTCTTATTATATTCTTCTTGTTCTAAATCTTTGATTTTAATTTTTATTTTCTTTTTTGTTTTAACTTTTACTACTTTCTTTTCTTTTTTCTTGTTTTCTTTGGGCTTTTCTTCTTTTTGTTCTATTTCCTCTTTTTTGGGTGTTTCTTCTATTTTTTCTTTATCTTCATCATCACTATTTTCAAAGAAATTTTCTTCGTCATCTTCCCAAGGATCTTTTTCAGGTTCATCTTTAAGAGAAACAGTTGTTTTTCTTAGTGTTTCAATTTCAGAATATTTTTTTTCTATATTCCATTTTATTTTTTTTATTTCTTTACACATTTCTATCAATTCAGGGTCTTCTATCTCATTTTTTTCATACATGGAATATATTCTTGAAGCTAAACGCTTCATTTTTTTATCAAGTTGTTTTTTTTCTGTCGTTATATCTGCTTTTAAGGATTCGATTTTTATAGATTTTTCTGTTTGTTTAGCTATTATTTCAGCCCCTTTTTTTGCCAATTCTGTACCTTGTTTAAGTGTTTTTGACAGTCCTTCAAAAAGATTCATTTTTTCCCCCTTTTCATTTTTTTAGTCGTCTGTTGTTAATTAGGCTTTTAAATAAGTTGAATTAGCCAATTTTGTGCGATATAATAAAACGAACACATCAGTTTTTTTCATAGTAGATATAATCAAAAAGCTCTTAATTTGCGAAAAAACTGTCTAAGTGAGTGTATTATATCCAAAAATTGGCTTAGTAGAAAATAAACCAATTATTTAATTTCCGAATTAATAACATATTCCATGTTTTGTCTATGTGCCTCTAAATAAAATTCACTTGTTATATGTTTTTTTTTACAATAATCCTCTGAAATTGAATTGCTTTCTAACTGTTTTAAATAAGATAAATTTTCTTTTACTAATTTATTATCAAATCTTGTTCCATGTGAAGGTATAATAAAATCAAAATTCATTTTATCTATAGTTTCGAGAGATGATATAAATTCTTTTAAATCGCTATCATCTTCACTGACAATCGGAAAAGGTTCTTCAACAAGATCGCCTGCAATACAAATGTGATATGGTTCAATTATAATAACAATACTATCTTTTGTATGACCGCTAAAATGCTTTAATTTTATAGAAATATTATTTGAAAAAAAAGTCAATTCATCTTCAAAAATTATATTTGGTGCTTTTATTTCTATATCTCCTAAAATTAATTTAGGTTCTTTTTCTTTAAATTCATTTAGAATTTTTTCACCATCAGATAAAACTTTTTCTCTGCATAATCTATGTGATATTATTTGACAATTTTTAAAAAGGCAATTTCCCCAGATGTGATCATAATGAGAATGTGTATTTATTATATATATTTTTTTATTGTCTTTGTTTTTTTCCACAAAATCTTTTAGATCTTGTATACCATTGGGACCTAAATATGTATCTATAACAAATATAAAATCATCTGTTTTTAATAGAGAACAGTTGAAATTATATAGGGGATAGTGGAAAATATAAAGATTGTCATTTATTTTTTTCATTGTACGATTTTAATTTCTCCAAATTTATTTTTAATAAATTATTTTTTTCAGATTTTAAAATTATTCCATTATTTCTCATTTCAGATATTACACGGCTTATACTTTCCCTATTTGCACCTGTAAATTCTACTATTTCTTTTTGTGAACAGACATAGTTATTTGATTTTTCACAACATTCAATTAAAAAATCTGTTACTTTTTGTTTTAATGTAAAGAAACACATTGACTCTACTTTTTTATTAGAATGTCTCAATCTATCTGCAAGAATTTCTCCTAATTTAATAAAAAGAGAAGGTATTTCATTTATTAGTCTAATAAAATCAACATTTTTTATTATTATTATTTCTGATTTTGAAACGGTTGTCAAAGTGGCTGATCTGTATGACTTTTTGTCAAATATTGACATTTCCCCAAAGCAATCTTTGGGGTATAGGTAATAAAAGGCAATTTCTTTTCCTGATTCAGAAAAAGAAGATACCTTTATTTTACCTTTTATTATTCCTGCAAAAAATGTAGCAGGGTCGCCACTTAGACAAATTATAGTGTTTTTTGTATAAGAAATTTTAGAGCTAAATTTTTTTATCAAATTTAGCTCTTTATCATTTAACGATGAAAAAATATTTATGGATTTTAAGTCTTCTATCGTTGGAATATATTTTGTCATAGTTATTTGTGGATAGGTGTATATTTTATCTGTGTTGCTGGTGTATAAGTATATTTTACATTCCAAGGATATGTCCCATAAGAATTATTAGTGTTTAAGTTGTTATTTTTTATTGCACTATTTGGAATATTTTGATTATATATGGGAGACTTATTTATAGGTGTGTATGTCGGTTGTGTTCCAAATATATCGTTAGTCTCAACAGGATCATTGTTAGATTTTATAATGTGTTTTGGAAGATATCTATCATTAGGCGATGCAACTATAGGTCTGTAAGATGGTTTATTGTAAACATATTGAGTTCCGTAATTATTCTCATAGTAATCTTGTGAAAAACGAATATAATTACATTTTCTCTCCATTGGTTGTGGTCTACTTAAAAGTGGATCGTCATAAGCACTGACACTACAAGATAAAGCAATAAACATAGCAAAAGCAGAAATTAAACCAATAAATTTATTCATCTTTTTTTTCCTCCTTCTTATCATTTTCCCCCATTACTTTTTTATGTATAAAACTATATATTACAGCAAGCAATATAACAGAGATAATTATGACTAAGAAATGTTCATGTAATAGTTTTTCTCCCATTTCGATGATTTCTCTATAACTCGTTTTTGAGCCAGCTATTACTCCTAAATAAGAACCTATCCCTGTTAAAATGAACATCCAAAGTCCAGCACCTAAACCAGTATATAATGTAAAGCTCTTTGGATTCATTTTTGATAATCCTGCAGGTATTGATATTAAATGCCTTAACACAGGTATTAATCTACATACAAATGTTGCCATATCTCCATATTTATTAAATATTTCTTCAGCTCTTTTTAAAGCATGTTCTTTTATGAAGAAATATTTACCGTATTTGTATAAAATTGGTCTCCCTAATTTTAAAGATACAGCGTAATTTATCCAAGCTCCACATATTGAACCGAGTATTCCAGCTATTACAGCTAAGAAAAAATCTGGCCAAAAAGAGCGACATAGAAGTTCACATCTGTAAGCCATAAATCCAGCAGGAATCATTACTATTTCGCTTGGTAATGGAAGTATTGTACTTTCCATTGTCATGAATAAAAATATAAAAATTAATCCCCATATATGGGCGTAAGATGAAAAATATTCTACACAGTTAATTATTGATTCCGTCATTATTAGATTTCCCTAAGCATTCAAATGCTTCTTTCATCATATCTTCAAGTATTGTTTTTTCATTTTTCCACTCACTGAAATGTTTTTCATCATTTGTAAGTATTTCTTCTCGTTCTAATATCTTCTTTTGTAAGAGTTCTATTTCTGATTTTATCCTTTTTTTTCTCTTGTTTATTCTGTTTTCAATAAATGATTCGTATGTGTCGATAGCTTTAAGTTTTCTTTCTCCGTCTTCAATTATTGATATTGGAGCTATATTTTTGCTTGACAGATAACTTAAAATTGAATTTTTTCTCAATTCCAATGGCATTGTTGACATTTTGGAAGACATTCCTATTACAGTTTCTATAGACATTCCGTCATTTGATACAGGAACATTTGTCAAAGCATAAATTTCGTCAAAATTTTTCCATTCTTCACCTTTGGAAACTAATGATTCTAAGTTCGTATTGTCTGTTGAATGTTGTTCTTTATTTTCAAGTAATTGAAGTAATCCTTGAGCAACTCTTGGTTCTTTTTCTTTTCTTATATTTATGTTCTCATTTCGGTTTTCTAATTCTATTCTTTTTAATTCTCCTGATTTTTGTGTATGAAATTGTGTTGAATCTTCTTTGTAACTGCTCACTTTCTTTTTCATTAATGTTGAAAAAGAATCTTCTTTAGAAATAATAGGATTTTGATTCATTTGATTTTCTGGTGAATTTACAGTTTTTTTCATCATACTTGCAAATGAATCTTCTGTTTGTTTTGGAATATTTTTGTTTATATTTTTAGCTTTTAGAGCAGCATGTCTTGAAAATAATTCTGCTTTTGGGTCTTTATCCATTATTTCAACACTGTTTGCAAAATCTCGTTTTTCATAAGGTGACACATAGGAGTTATCCATTTTTACTCCTTCAAGTTGATCTAATGAATTCATCGTTTCGGCAACAAGACTTGAATAATCACCTTTTTTATAGTGTTTACTTGAATCGTCTTTGTTGTTAAACATTTGTTTTATTGAATCAAAAACCGACATGCTTTTATACCTTCTTTAGATATTCATTCTATGTTTTACTTGTTCTATTCTTTCGTCCAGTTCTTCAGGAGTTATTGTTTTGTATTTTTCTGGTAAGAACATTGAGTCTGTGCATTCTTTTACTGCAATTAAATCCATATATTCGAGAGCAGCTGTATATGCAGAAGGTCTAAAATCTTTTAACAATTTTTTGAGTATTTCTGCAAGTGATTCATCTGTTGTATGTAGATCAAATTGTCTGTGAGCTCTTACAAGTAATGCCTCCATTTCGTTTCCACCTAATGAAGATAGACCAGCTGGAAGTTCAGGGATATCTTCATCTTTTAAATCTGAACCAGATTTTTTGGCAACTACTTTGAATAATTCATTTCGATCTTCATCGGTTTGAGGTGCAAAAAGTGGAATATGTACATCAAGTCTTCCTTGTCGTTTTAAATCGACTTCAAGTAAGTCAGGTCGAGATGTTGCAAGTATCCAAATTATTTTTCCTCTGTTTTTTGTGTCACTCATTTTTTGGGCTAACATTGAATAGACTCTGCCTGATACTCCAGAATCGCCTCCGCCACCTTCTCTTTTTCCTGTTGATTGGTCCGCTTCATCAATAAATACAATGACTTGACCTAAGGCATCGAGAACTGTAAATATTTTTTCAAGATTTCCTTCTGTTGAACCTTGCCATTTATCTCTGAAATTTTTAAATTTTACAAATGGAATTCCAAGCTCACCAGCCCAACAATTTGCCAAAAATGTTTTACCAGTACCAATTCCTCCTGTCAAAAGATAACCCATTGGAATCGATCTCAATTTTCCATTTCTTATCAATTCTGCATCTTCTTTTAACCATTTTTTTGCAGCTCTATGACCTGCTACCATATCAAGATTATATGGAGATTCTATGAACTCAAGTAGATCGTTACATTCTTTTTCTATATAGCTTTTTTTGTTTTGTGATAGAATCTTTGGATTTAGTTCTTGTTTATTTTTTATTGCAAATGAGATTATTGAATTTACCCCAGCTTTTGTGAGACCTAACATTCCAGCTCCGAGCAATCTTGGTTCTATTTTGCAATATTCATAATAATCAGGCATTCTTTCTGATAAAAATCTGCAGTAATCTGCCAATTCATTTTCATCAGGCATTGGAAGTTTTATTTTTGTGTTGTATGGACTTTCAATAAGAAGTGTGTTTAGTTCTTGCAAATTTTCTGTTATAAGACAAGTTGCAACATGGGCATTGGTTATTGCAGGATCAGAAGCCCAATCGAGTATTTTTATGAGGACTTCACTTGTATTTCCTACCATTTGCATGAGCTCGCCTCTTGGAACTACATATTGGGCATAATCTACGACAATGGCTATCTTTACAGGAACTGTATATGATTTTAGTGTTCCATCTGCATTTCTGTCATTTTCTGAAAATTTTACTTTTTGTAGATTTAACTGTATAAATCTATCGATCAAGTCTATTGCAACTTTGGGATCCCTTGGTAAATTGCCCATAAATGTTGCATAGTTGGTATGGTTGAAACTATCGTATCCTGCTAAAAAACGACGAAATTCTTCTTGTCCTTTTTTTACTCTTATTCCCTTGCCTCTATCATAGAATATCACAACATCAAATGGTGCAAACATTACATCATTTAAAAAAGTTCTCAATGATATGAATTCCAGTTTATTTCTTTCTTTGACAGGGACATAGTCAAAAATATTTCCGTATAGAATAAATTGAGAAGAAGTTCCTGCAATAAAGTATTGTTGCATTGTTTTTGCCCAAGAAGCAATTTCTGTCATTTAATAGAGCCTCCAATATTTTTTATTATATTATAGCATATTATAAAAAAATGGCAATTAATTTTCCGCCTTTATAGAAGCGGTGGAATTAATGCCATAGTGTCCTAAAATATCCCACCAGATGAAACACCTTGAACGAAAACATCGTCAGGGGGCGTTTCTGTCAGATCATCATCAAGGGGAGCAAACAAATCTTTTGCTGTTTCCATCCATTCCTGATTTTCATCTATTGATTGTTGTGCATTATCTATTTGTTTAGATACACTTCCTTTTGAATTTTGGACATCGACTGTAGCTAAATCTTTGAGAAGTTCTAATTGCTCTTCGATTCTCATAAGATTTAAATCAATTGATTTCATATCTTCTGAGACTTTATCAAAGGTTTCGAGTCTCTGTTCCATTGTTTTTATTGTAGAATCGAGTTCTTTTATAAGTTTTTCTGATGTTTCATTATTTCTATTCTTTTTCATGTTGTTGATTTTGGTAACCAACATTTCTTTTGTATTACCTTTTGTATTTTTTACCATCAGTTCACGAGAATAGAGAAGTTTTAATGAAAGCCATAAAAGTTGATTTACTGTTTTTAATTTTGAAGTATCTACACTAAGCCCATCTTTTTTAGATTGGTTTATTATTGATGAAATAGCTTTTCCAGTGTTTTCAAATTTGAAAAATCTATTTCTTCCAATTGCTGAAATTTTTTCAAGAATTCTATTTTTCTTTTTGTTCCATTCTGCTAATATTTTTTTCTGTTCTTTTTGTTTAATTCTATTTTGGATTATTGGGGTATTACCACCAAATAATAACCAAAGAAGTTCAATTATTCCACCTGTTATGTATGCAATGGGCATTGAACCAATGAGAGCAGGTCCAAATATTATCATAAAAGTAAGAAATAGCAGGTTTAAGGGTAAACCAAAACATTCTTTCAGTAAATCCCAATAAGTTATTTTATTTTTCATAAACTATTAAATCTCCCATTTTTTTTGCATTTTGGGATATTGTCGTTATTTTTGTTAAATTATGTCTAAATCTGCATTTTTCTGCAATGCAACTCCTTCTTGTGGTCCCATTGTTTTTTCAGCAGTAGGTGCTGGACCATAAGGTGAATAATCCATTCCCATTGAAGCTGCGAGTTCTGCAAGAGCTTGGCTCTCGAGAGCTTTCTGTTCTGATTCTTTCATTGTTATATCTGAGAAATCTGCAGCATCTTTTGCAACTTGTGCTTTTCCTGTGGCAAGTTCTAATCTTTCATTGAGTTGTTCTTCAAGACGATTCATTGTATCGCCACCAGCACCGAGTTCTCCAACCATGGATTGAGACATTTCTTGAAGTTCTGCTTCTGCTTCTTTCATCTTTACCTGAGAAAGTTTTTGCTGTAAAGATTCAAGTTTTGATTTTGCTTCTTTTATTGTAACTTCTTTGGTTTTTACAAGGTTTTCATAAGATTGTTTAGCTGTGACAAGTTGTGCTTTGTAATTTTCTAATTCTCCAAGAACAGTCTTTCTTTCAAATGCAGCTTTTCCAGCTATTTCAGAGTTACCTGCTTTGAAGTTAGCCTGAGCTTTAGCAAGTAATTCTTTTTCTTTCTTTTCACGTTCTGCAACAAATCTTTCTAATCTTGCAACAAAACCAGCTTGTTTTGCTAAATTTGTGTTGAATTGAGAAATTTTTTGTCTTAATTCTTCTTTTTGAGCTTCAAGAAGAGCTTCTGGGTTTTGGGTTTCGATATTTTTAATAAATAGGCTCATAAAACCCTTAAAAATTTTACTTAGTCTTTTAAACACGGCATTATATCCTTTCACATAACATTATGATTAGAACTTGTGAAAAATATTCACAGAATAGAATACAATTTACCCCAATTATATTTTATATATAATTTTAATTTACAAATTAATAGCTAATTATTTCGTCTAATTATAATATTTATCCTCTTGTAATATTATAACAGAATTATAAACAAAATGCAATAATAATATTGAATTTTACTGATTTTGCTGTACAAAATTTAACTGTAAGTTTTGTACAAGTGTATCTAACTCTGTTTTTTCTTTTGGAGAAGAATATTGTTTCATTATTTCACATAGACTTACAGTACAATCTATAGCAAGTTTTGCTTGTTTTAGGTCTTTTTCAATTTTGCGTGTCAGTGGATTTGGTTGCATGCCTAAATTTATCCATGCTTGTTGACCAAGTGAAGCTATTACACTTTTTACAAGCCCATAAGTATCTTTTGGAATTAGATCATCTAAATTTATATTTTGATCCTTCATAACTTTTAGGGCTTCCATTGCTTGTTGCATTAAATCTGCCATTTTTTCAATGTCCTTTTACTTTTTTATGGAGGTTTTAATAAAAATTATCTTCTTCTATTTAAAAATTTATCTCTTGTGCTCTGAATAGCTGGTATTTGATCATAGTCATCAGAAGTCTGCTGAGCATATGTATTATATTGTGGATAATCCTGTTGTTCTTCTTCCTGCATTACAGACATGTTATCTTCTGCTGAAGAAAAACCAGTAGCTATTACAGTAACCATTATATTATCTGCATAATTTTCGTCAATTACAGTTCCAAATATTATTTTTGCATCTGGGTCGACTGCTTGTGATATGATTCGAGCAGCTTCGTCAACTTCTGCAAGTGTCATTGAACTTGAGCCAGTTATGCAGAATAATACACCTTTAGCACCGTCAATAGATGTATCTTGAAGAGTGCTTTTAATTGCTTCTTCTGCAGCTGCAACAGCTCTTTGATCACCATTAGCCATTCCTATACCCATAAGTGCTGAGCCACTGTTTAACATAATTGTCTGTATATCTGCAAAATCGACATTTATGAGACCAGGTATTGTCATTATATCTGTTATTCCTTGAACTCCATATCTTAATACATCATCTGCAACTTTAAATGCTTCTATAAGAGATGTCTTTTTATCTACTACTTTTAGTAAATTGTCGTTTGGAATAACGATAAGGGCATCTACTTTTTCTTTTAATTGGGCAATGCCTTTTTCGGCAACTATACTTCTCATTCTGCCTTCAAAAGAGAATGGCTTTGTTACTACAGCTACTGATAAAGCTCCTATCTCTTTAGCTATTTCGGCAACAGTTGGAGAAGCTCCAGTACCTGTTCCTCCTCCCATTCCAGCAGTGATGAAAACCATGTCAGCACCTTGAAGAGCTGAAACTATTTCGGCTCTGTTTTCTTCTATTGCTTTTTTACCGATTTCAGGATTTCCACCAGCTCCTACTCCTTTTGTTGTGTTTTGACCTATAGGAATTATTCGAGCTGTGTCATCTTGTAAATATGATAATGCCTGTTGGTCTGTATTTATGCTTATAAAATCAACGCCTTTTAATCCAGTATGGATCATACGATTGACTGCATTACAGCCAGCACCACCAACTCCTACAACTTTTATTCCAGCTATTTTTTCTGGTGTGTTTAAGTCTATAGTTGATTTTGACACATTATTTTGTTGTGATTTATTTATTGATTGTGTCAATTTTTCTATACCAGCTGGAATGTATTTATCACCTTTGGATGTATTCAAAATATATAACCTCCATTCTTGAATCTCTCATAAAAAGAGATGAGATTCTTGGGAACAGACCCTTAATTAAAATTTAAAAAATTTCTTTTCCAAATTGTAAAACTTTTTCAAAAAAATCTGAAAATTTATTTTTTGATGGTGGTTTATCAGTTTTTCTTTCTGCTTTACTTGCTCCATGTAACACAAGACCCATCAACATTGAATTTTCACTTACAGACATTTCGTCTGAAAGCCCTTTGGGCTCTATCACTTTTCCTATTCTAACAGGGCGATCAAAAAATCTTCCGACACAAGTTTCAATTCCTTCTAAATTTGATGTTCCACCTGTTAATACAATTACTCCTATTGGAGTTTTTAGATATTGGCTCAATTCTTTTTTTATTCTGGTCAATGTTTGGTTCATTCTCGCTTCTATTACTTCTGCTAATTCTTTTCTCAATATTTTAACAGAAGTATTTGAGGCTATAGAATCACCCAATAATTCTTCATCTTCTTCTACCAAATCTAAACATGCATTTCCTTTTGTTATTTTAAGTCTTTCTGCCTCATTTGGTTTTATTCCAAAAACATTTGAAATATCCCTTGTCAAATTTTCTCCACCGAATGGAATAACCTTTGACATTATCATCTTTTTATTTCTGTATATGATTATATTTGTAGTTTCGCTTCCTATGTCCATCAATAGGGTTCCAATATCTTTCATTTCTTCAGATAAAGTAGATATAGCTGAGCAGTAACTTCCAAGTACAAATCCATTATCTTCAACTTCAAGTCCTGCTTCTTCTATTGCTTTTGATATATTGGAAAGATAGGTGTTTAGACCTAAAATCATCATTGCAGATAGTTCTAATCTTAACCCTGACATGTCTTTAGGATTGCTTATTCCTGCAAATCCATCTACTATGTATTCACAAGGGACTATTTGAATTAAATCATATTCAGGGTGCCTTACTAAAAGTCTAACTTGGTCTTTTACTCTTTGAATATCATTTTCTGTTATTATTTTTTCTTGACTTGTTATTGCAATGCCAGCAAGTTCTAAACTTGAAATAACAAATTTTCCACTTAATCCAATATATACATTTTTTAATTTAAATTCAGCTATATTTTCTGCATCTTGTACTGCTTCTAATATAGACCTATAAGCATCACCTATATTTATTATACTACCTTGTTTTATACCTCTTGACTGAGATTTTCCTATTGCTAAAATTTCTACAGATGAGCTATCAGAGGCTTCGGCAACAATACATCTTACATATTTCGATCCGAGGTCTATTCCTGCTATAATTTCTTTTCTATTCAATTAAAATTAACCTCACATTCAAAAAATATTTTGCCGTTTTTATTTGTTTTCTTCTTTAATAGTTTTTTCTTCATTCTTATCTTTATGATTTTTATTCATTAAATCATGTCTTATATATCCCAAGTTATTAAAAATTCTAACTCCAAATGTAACTATAGCAGCCATATATAGATCGACTCCTATTCTATCTCCCATCCAAGTTATTAGAGCTGCAAGCAATGTATTCATTATAAAGCCAGAAATAAATACAGATAAATCGAATTTTCCTTCAATTCCACCTTTTATTCCACCTATAACAGAATCAAGTCCTGCTAAAAATGCAACCGATATATATGTTGAATATGCAATTGGAAAAGTAAATTGAGATGGAAGAATAAAAGCAATTACTATTCCCAATATAAGACCGAGTAATATCCACATTTATTTTTCAGCTCCCACTGGAACTGCATATCTCAATATCATACTTCCTTTATATCCAGAAATTTCTAAATTGTCATATTTGTTTATGATTACATTAACTCCTTGATTTGTCGAAGGTGTCATATAATCTACAAATCCACCAGGAGTTCTTAAAGCTCCATCTAAGTCTTTTGCTGGACCTATAGCAATTATTTTATATGGTGAAGCTAATCTAACTGAATTTATAAGAACAGTTGGCCCTACACATCTTATAGATGTGTTTATAACTATTCTTTGACCATTTACGGAAATTGCTTCGGCCCCTGAAGCCCATAATTCATTTACAAGTGTAGCAATATCCACATCATGTACTATAAAAAAGAATGGATCATCTTTTGGAGCAGGTCTTTTTGCCGAATCTGATAACTCCACAATAATACCAGGACCTTTTACATCTGTATAGCCAGCTTCAGTTCTTATCATATCGAGTTGATTTTGCATAGCTTTTACTAAATCTTCTTTGCTTCCTGAAACTTGCTCAAAATTGCTCAATTCTTTCTTTTTTTGTTCGAGATCTTTTTCCAATTTGTTTTTCTGAACTTCAAGCTCATGAACCATTTTTATCATGTCATTTCTGTTGTTTGAAAGTTGAGGAAAACCTGCTTTTTCTTGCATTTTAAATTGCATTGTAACTACTATGCCAAGTAACATGCAGGTTATAGCTATTGGAATTTGCCAATTTTCTCTGTTGTGTTGATTGTTATTTTTTTCCATAAGCTATTTTTTTATAAATCCTCTTAATTTTACAACAGGCTCAGAATATCTTAAATCTATGTATTCTAAATAGTTTATTTGATTTCCCATTTGTTCTCTCATTGCTGTAAATATTTTCATTTTTTCAGATGCATTTTCAGGTTCACCTATTTTAACTTCAAATGTCCTTTTTCCTGTGTCATATACAAATGAGATGTATCCGCCTTCATCTATTTTGTAATATTTTATATTTTGTTTGTCTTTTTTTGAGATAATTGAATCAACATTTAAAATAGATTTTATATTTGATTTACTATCTTTTGAATTTAATATTATTTCTTTTTGAACCATTAATTTAGGATAATTTCCAGCTTTTTTAGATTCTATTTCGGCTAAAATATAGCCTTCTGAATCAACTCCATACCATTTATTTGGAGAAGCCTCATTTGCTTCTGCTAAAACAAGTTTTCTTTCAGAAACAGATATTACAAGTTTGTTTGGATATACTTTTTTTATTGTTGAATCTTTTATCCAAGGAATTGATAAAAGACTTTCATTCATCGCATCAGTATTTGCAAACCATATTAGATGACCAAATGGAGGTTTGCATTTTTCTTTAATATCGTTTCCTTCTATCCTTTCCAGACCTTTTATTTCAACACAATTTAATAGAAAACTTTGTGAACTTAAAAATATAATCTGAGAGATAATAAAAAGAAAAAGAATAAATATTTTTCTTGGAATACTTCCATGAAATATTGGCTTAAGTTTAAATTTTTCCGTTTTTCTTTTCATTTTCTTTTAGACACAATGTGCAATATGAGTTTCTTGTTTGCTATTTTTTTCTTTCTCTTGGAGCTTATTACAGAATTCATGGACATAATTTGTTATGTCTCCTGCACCAAGTGCTATGATTAAATCTCCCTCTTTGACTTTATCTATTAAGCTATCAAATGCTTCTTTAGGGTCTGATATAAAAGTTACATCGAGATTTGGAGATTTTTTAGCTGTCAATTCTGCTAGTATTTCACCAGATATATCTTCCAGAGGTTTTTCACCCGCAGAATATATTTCGTTTATTATAAGTTTGTCTGCTTCAAAGAATGATTCAGATAATTCTTCTTTTTCATATTTAGAGCGTGAATATCTATGTGGTTGATATACTGCTATAACCCTTTTTGCATTTCCTGTTTTTGTTGCATGTAAAGCTGACATTATTTTAGAGGGATTATGAGCATAGTCATCTACTATCATAGTTCCCATTGGTCTACCAATGATTTCAAATCTTCTTTTTAACCCTCCAAATTTTTCAAGTGCATTTATGACTTGTGTTATATCAAATCCGTATCCAGTACAGACAGCAATACATGCAAGTGCATTTTGTATATTGTGTTTTCCTGGAACATTTAAATTCATAGTTCCTACTTTTTCACCTTTTAAATATACATCACAAGACGATTTAAAATCATATAATTTGATGTCTTTTGCTATTAAATCAGCGTCATGGTTTATTCCATAAGTTATTATTTTTCTTTTTATGCTTGATTTTATCTTTCTAACTTCTGCATTATCTTCACATAAAACAACTAATCCAGATTCAAGAACTTTATCTGTGAAATTTATAAATGTTTCCCTTATTTTTTCCATGAGTAAAGGTGTGTCATCTCTATATTCTCTCCAAGGTCTTACATTTAAATTTACATCTGAGTCAATACTTGTTATTACTGCAATTTTAGGATTTAAATATAAAAATGATGCATCACTTTCATCTGCTTCTGCTATTAAATATGGATCTGTTCCAGAGTATGCATTCGATGTTATTGCGGAAAGTTCTCCACCTATTATCACAGTTGGATTTAATCCTATATATTTAAATACATAAGAAATCATAGATGATGTTGTAGTTTTTCCATGGGTTCCTGCTACTGCAGTTCCATTTTGTCCATTCATCAAAAAACCAAGCATTTCTGCTCTTTTTATAATTTGTATTCCTGCTTCTTTTGCAGATTGAACTTCTATATTATTTTCAGAAATAGCTGTAGAATAGACTACAGTATCTGCACCATCTATATTTGATTTATTATGATTGTAATAAATTTTCGCTCCAAGGTTTTCAAGATTTTCAGTTAAGTTCGATTTTTTTAAGTCTGAACCTGAAACCTTATAGCCTTTTTTTATCAGTATTTGGGCAATTCCACTCATTCCTATTCCGCCAATACCGATGAAATGAATATGTCGCATTATATAAAAAAAACCTCAAAATCTCAAAAAAGTTAAATGTTACTCTTCTACTTTATTTCTTCTAATACCTTTAAAATTTCAAAAACTGCATTGGGTTTTCCTAAATTTTTACATGCTCTACTCATAGAATCCAATTTATTTTTATCATTTATAAGTATTTCTACTGTTTCTATTAATTTTTCTTGAATTTTATCATCGTCAATTTCTATTGCAGCATTTTTCTTTTCAAAAAATAATGCATTTTTCTTTTGATGGTCTTCTGCTGCGTGAGGGTAGGGGATTAGAATGGCAGGAATTCCTCTATCGGAAATTTCTGCTAATGTAGTTGCTCCTGCTCTTGCTATGACTAAATCACAAGAAGCATAGGCAGATGCTATATTGTTCATATAAGCAACAGGTCTGTAATCAATTTTTGAATTCTTTGTTAATTCTTCTGTTGCTTTTTTTATTTCTTCCCAATTTTTTTCACCTGTTAGATGAATTATAGTAATATCTTTATCTTTCCATTTTTTTAAACATTCGATAATTCCGTTGTTTATGCTTTTAGCACCTTGACTTGCTCCAGTTACTAAAATACAAAATTGGTCTTTGTTTATGTTTAGTTCTTTCCTTGATTCTTCTCTATCTGCTGATAATATATCATCTCTGACAGGATTTCCTGTAAATACTGTTTTGTTTTTAGGAAATGATTCTGCACTGTCTTCAAAACTTATACAAATTTTTTTTGCAAATTTTCCTATAAATCTGTTTGTTTTTCCTGATATTGTATTTTGTTCGAGAAGAACAACAGGTACTTTCTTTAGACTTCCTGCAAATGTTACAGGAGCACTTACATATCCTCCACTTCCTACTATTATATTGGGTTTAAATTTTGATATTATAGAAAGTGATTCAAATATTCCAGTTGCAACTTTACAAAGTCCAGTTGCAAGTTTTATTGGATTTGAACTGAATGAACTGCATTTTACAAATTTTATATCAAATCCCTCTTTGGGAACTATTGTTGATTCTATGCCATTTTCATTTCCAATAAATAATATATTGTTATTTGAATCTTTCTCTTTTAATGCTCTTGCAACAGCTATTGCTGGATATAGATGACCACCAGTGCCACCACCTGTAAATATTATGTTCATTTTTTTTAATCGCCTTTAATCTTCTTCTGCATCTAAACATTCGTTGAAATCATAATCTGACTTTTCGTCATCCAGTTGCAATCCTATTCCGTCTCTGGAACAATATTGTGAAATATTAAATAGAAGTCCTACCATCATTAATGTAACCATTAAGGAAGAACCTCCATAACTTATAAATGGAAGTGGAATTCCTGTACAAGGTAAAAGTCCTATTACAACTCCTATATTCATAAATGCCTGTAGAGTTATCATTAAGGTACAACCAACTGCAAGTAATCTCAAAAATAAGTCGCTTGTTTCGGAAGCAATTTTGAAGCCTCTGTGTAGGAAAAAGCAAAATAGTAAAATAATTATAAGTGTGCCTATTATTCCTAATTCTTCTCCTGTTATTGCAAATACAAAATCTGTATGTTGTTCAGGAAGATAGAAATATTTTTGTCGGCTTTCTCCCAATCCTAAACCAAAACCACCCGAACCTATTGCTATTATTGATTGGCATACATGGTAACCTGAATCTTGTGAATCTTTCCAAGGATCTAAAAAAGATGTCAGTCTTTTTATTCTATAGGAATTTCCTCCAAATATCAAAATAGCACTGACAACAGACGCACCAAGACCAGTTAGCCAAGCCATATCTGATAATTTGGCTCCACTTATGTACAACATTATCATAAATACTATACATATCGAAAGGGCTGTTCCTAAATCTGGTTCTCTTTCAATTAAACCAGCAGTTAAAACTATCCAACCCGTCAAAATCCAAAATTGCCAAGAATTTTTTATTTTTTCAGCTCTTTTTGAAAGATATGATGCCATAAATATCACGCAAAATAATTTTGCAAATTCGGCTGGTTGAAAAGAAATACTTCCAACTCCAAGCCATCGAGTAGCTCCTTTTGAAGTTATTCCAACTCCAGGAACTAATATTATACTTATCAATACTAAATTTAATATGAATAGTAAATGACCATATTTTTTCATGGCTTTTATGTCTATCACAGCACATAACCAAAAAAGACCAAGGCTTATAGCGATATTTACAATTTGTTTTTTTAGATAATAGTATGGATCATTACCGTATTCAGATAGCATAGCACAAGTAGGAGAACTTGCACTAAAAACCATTACTGTACCGATCATCAGCAATATTGTACTTATTAAAATAATAGTTAAATCAGGTTTCTTTTTCAAATTTAAGACCTCTTAATCAAATTTTGTACAATTTCTTTAAATATATCCCCTCTATTTTCTGCAGATTTGAACATATCAAAACTTGCATTTGCAGGAGATAAAAGCACACAACCATTTAAATTTTCTACTGATTTATATGCTTCTGTTATTGCTTTTGTAAAATCAGTTCCACAGTTAATTATATTTTTCATTCCATGTTTTTTGGCAAGTTCGCCTATTTCAGGACCAGCTTCACCAATACATACAAGAGTATGTACTTTTTGGGCGATTTCTTTTGCCATTTCATCAAAATCAAGTCCTTTGTTTCTTCCACCTACAATAAGTGCTATAGGACATGAAAAACTATTTATTCCTGCAATTACGGCACCTGGATTTGTTCCTTTTGAATCGTCATAGAATTTGACGCCATTTTTTTCTCCAGAAAACTCAAGTCTATGGTGCATTAGTTTGTATTCATTTATAGAACTTAATACTTCTTTAGGTGATATATTTAATATTTTACCAACACATAGTGTAGTCAATAAATTTTTTATATTGTGTATTCCATGTATTTTAAATTCATTTATATTGAAACATTCTTTTGAAATGTTGTTTTCACTATTATAGACTATTCCATTTTTGAGATAGAAACCATTATTTACTTCTTTTTCCATTGAAAAGAATAATATTTTTGATTTTATTCCTTCTCCTGCTTTTAATACATTTTTATCATCTGCATTTAAAATTGCAAAATCATTTTCAGTTTGATTCATGAAAATTCTTGCTTTTGCTTTTACATAGTTTTCAAAACCATGATGTCTGTCGGTGTGATCATCTGTTATATTTGTTATTCCTGCAATGTGTGGACGAAATTTTGATATTGATTCAAGTTGGAAACTTGAAATTTCTGCGACAATATAATCGGCTTCCTTGTGATTATATATTTCATAAGATAGGGGAGTGCCAATATTTCCTGCTAAAATGGATTTTAATCCATGATCTTTTAGCATTTTATCGATCATACTTACAGTTGTTGATTTTCCATTTGTTCCTGTTATTGCAATTATATCAGCTTTTGCCATTTCATAGGCAATTTCAACTTCTCCCATTACTGGAACATTGTGTTTGATTGCTTCTTGTATTGCAGGGGTATATATCGAAACACCAGGACTTATTATGATGAGATCTTTACCTTCATATATTTTTGAAGTATGACCTCCAAATTCATATGTTACTTTTGTTGAATCGAGTTCTTTTATAAGTTCGGTGAATTTTGATTCTTCTCCACTATCACTTATAAATATTTCATTTCCATTTTTTAATAATATCTCAGCTATGGATTTTCCACTTTTTCCAAATCCAGCTATTGAAATTTTTTTGTTTTTGAATTCCATTTTTTGTTGCCTCTAATTTTTTAAAAACCAAAATATGCATAAAGTCCTAATACTGCAAACATAAAGCCTGTTATAGCAAAACGCATTGTAACTTGTGTTTCATGCATTCCACCTTTTTCAAAATGGTGATGAATAGGGGTCATTCTAAATATTCTTTTACCACCAGTTTTTTTGAAATATGTTACTTGAATCATAACTGACAGTGCTTCGCATACATAAATTCCGCCAATTATGCAGAGAATCAATTCTGTTCCTGTTAAAATAGCCATTCCTGCTATTGCACCACCGAGTGCGAGCGAACCTGTATCACCCATAAATATTTTGGCAGGATAACAGTTGAACCAAAGGAATGCCATTAAAGCACCTGCTATTATTATTCCGCCTGTAACCATATCTATTCTTCCCATTACAAGAAGTATGAGACTGAATGCAGATAGAGATATTATTATATTTATTCCTGCGAGACCATCAAGACCATCTGTCAAATTTACAGCATTTACACATCCAGGAAGAACAAGCATAAAGAAAGGATATAACCACCAACCAAATTCTATTGAATGACCTAAAAATGGAATAAATATTTTACTGCCAATTTCTGTAAAGTTAATCATATAGTATGCTGTAGCAATAGCCATTATCAGATGTACTGTCATTTTATCTCTTGCACGAAGTCCTAATGACTTACTTTTTTTGATTTTTAAAAAATCATCAACAAACCCCAATCCTGCGTTTATTAATATTATTCCAGCAAATACATAGTAATCAGGAGTTAATTGCAATGGCTTACCATTATAAGTAGATGGAATAAATGGAAGACATAATGAAGTTAGAATAAAGACTACAATTATTGCGAGTCCTCCCATTGTAGGAGTTCCCTTTTTAGATAGATGATCTTCTGGACCTTCTTCTCTTATTTGTTGTCCCCATTGTAATTTTTTTAATGCTTTTATATAAAAAGGAAATATTATCATACTTATGATAAAACTTATTCCTAATAAAGGTGCTACAAATCTAAAATAGTCTGGTATTACTGAAAAATCCATTTTTTCTCCCTTTGATCGTTGTTACTTAGTTAAACATTTTGTTATATTTTCAAAGTGCATTGAATGTGAAGCCTTTACAAGCACTGTACTTTTTAATGGTATTTTATCCATAACTTTCTCAAAATTTTCTGTTTTTTCAAAAGATATACAAGAATTTTTATCCATTCCTGCATTTAGTGCCCCTTCAATTACTAAGTTATCAAATTGACCAGCAACAAGTAGCAAATCTATTTTTGATTTTCCTATTTTTTGACCGAGTTCATAGTGAGAATTTTCTGCTATCTCTCCTAATTCTCCCATATCTCCTATAATTGCTGTTCTATGATTTGCATTCTGTGAAGACAATATTTCGACTGCAGCTTTAGCAGAAGAAGGACTTGCATTATAACAATCATTTAAGATTGTATATTTGTCTGTTTTTATTATTTCTATTCTGCTTCCTGATATTTTTACAGTTTTTAATTGCTCAATAGCTTGATCCAATTCAACACCACTTAATAGAGCTGATAGCAATGCTCCACTTGCATTATATACATTGTGTATTCCGAGAAGTGGTACAAAATAATTTATTTTTTTGCCTTTATAATCTGCTTCTACATCAATTCCATTTTCTTTTTGAGAACATGACAAAATTTTGAGCGTACATCTATCTGATTTTCCAAAAAAATAAACTGGAGCTGAGGATTTTTCTTTGATGAGATCTGCAAAATCGTCATCTCCATTCATAACAACAAATCCAGATTTTGGAAGTTGCTCTGTTATTTCAGCTTTTGCTTCGGCTATATTTTTTCTTGAACCGAGAAGTTCAAAATGTGCTTCTCCTATCATGCTTATAATTGCAGATGTTGGCTTTACTTCAGATACGAGTTTCCTTATCTGTCCTTTTCCTCTCATTCCCATTTCAACGACGAGAAATTCTGTATTTGAATCACAGGAAAAAATTGTTTTTGGAACTCCTATTTCATTGTTGAAGTTTTCAAAAGTTCCATTTGTTTTATATTTGGCTGAAAGCAAATGAACTAAAATATCTTTTACTGTTGTTTTTCCGTTACTTCCAGTTATTGCTGTTATTGGAAAAGTGAATTGTTTTCTGTAATGTCCAGCAATTTTTAAAAGTGCGTCGAGTGTATTTTCAACAGGTATTATTTTTTCTGAGAATTTGGTGTATTTTTCTACTTGATTTACATGACACAGAGAAGCACTTGCACCACTTGTAAATGCTTTTTCTATGAATTTATGACCATCAAAATTTTCTCCAACTATAGGCACAAATAAATCGCCTTTTTCTATTGTTCTTGAATCTGTAGATACATTTTTTATATCGACATCTTCAACGGTCATATTTTTGCCAAAAATTGAAAATATTTCACTTAATTTTATTGGTATCATTGTCTTTTTTCCCAATCATGAAAATTTATCAAATATTTTTTGTATTTTGTCTTCTCTCCCCATCGTGAAAATTTATCAAATATTTTTTATTAGGGTTGAGAGGGTAAACTCCAAATTAGCCAATTTTGTGTGGTGCAAGTCAATGAACGGAATAGAGCGAAGCGAAGCTTGAAGTGAATGACTTATACCTCAAAAATTGGCGTAGCCGAAAACTTACAAATTAAAAATAGAGTTTACCAACACGCCTCGAATTTCTGGTTATCCCATCAAATATTTATTCAAAACTTCAGTATCATCAAAATGGATAGTTTTATCCTTAAATATTTGATAATTTTCATGCCCTTTTCCAGCTACTACAATTACATCACCAGAAGTTGCCATTTCTGTTGCCAATTTAATTGCTTTTTCTCTATCAACTTCTTTGTGATATTTTTTGCCTTCAGGAACTCCTTTTTCTATATCTTCTATTATTGAATCTGGATTTTCTGTTCTTGGGTTGTCAGATGTTATTATTGTTATATCTGACAGATCAGAGGCTATTTTTCCCATTATTGGTCTTTTTGTCTTATCTCTATCTCCACCACAGCCAAAAACAGCAATTACTTTGTTATGACTTATTGCTTTAGCTGTTTTTAATACATTTTCTAAGCCGTCAGGAGTATGTGCATAATCAACTATTGCTACAAAATCTTTTTTTGTTTTTACAAGTTCAAAACGACCTTTTACACCTGTAAAAGATTCAAGAGCCTTGCAGGATTCTTCTTCACTTATTCCAAGAGCTTTACATGCACATATAGAAGCGAGGGAATTATATACATTGAAAAATCCAGATATTTGAAGATTTACTTGTATTTTTTTATTTCCACTTATAAGTGTATATGAAATACCTTTTTGTCCAACTTTAGGATCAAAAGCCCTTATGTCTCCACTTTTGATTCCATATGTAATGCATTTTGAATCTATCAAGTTCGGGATTTTTATTCCATATTCATCATCTGTATTTATAATAGCTATTCCAGTTTCTTTTTTTAGATTTTGGAATAATTTTAATTTTGCCTCAAAATATTCATCAAAATTTTTGTGGAAATCAAGATGGTCTCTTGTCAAATTTGTAAAAACAGCGACATCAAATTTGATTCCATGTACTCTATCTAAACTAAGAGCATGAGATGAAACTTCAAAAACAGCATTTTTTATGCCTGCTTTTACCATTTCTGAAAGATTGTGTTGAAGTGTTTTTGCATCAGGAGTTGTTACTGATGATGTTATTTGTTTGTCTGCGAATTTTGTGTATAGTGTTCCCATTAGTCCTGTAGGATTTTGTAGAGAGTTCAATATATGACTAATCATAAATGTAGATGTTGTTTTGCCATTTGTGCCTGTTACACCTATAATTCTCATTTTTTCTGCAGGGTGATCATAAAATGCAATAGAGGCTTCTGCATATGCTTTTCGTGGATCATTTGTTTTTATTACATTTATTCCATTTTCAAATTCTATGTTTTCAGATATGCAAAAAGATTTACATCCTTTTTGCAGTACATCTTTAATAAAGTTATGACCATCTGTTTTGAAGCCTTTTATACAGAAAAACAAAGATTTTTCGTTTGCTTCTCTTGAATCACATGTAACATTATCAATTTCTGTCTTTTCATCAATATGTACTATTGAACAATTTATATTTTTTACTATTTCTTTTATTTTCATGATCTTACCACTATTTAATTATTTTTACTGGGGTCTGCTCCCATTTGATTTATTTCATTTGGAAAACTTGGTGGAATGCCCAATCTCCAAAGAATTTCTCTTCCAATTTCTGAAAAAATAGGACCTGAGACAGTACCTCCCCAAATTGTACCTTTGGGATTTTTAATTTTTACAAGCATGACAAATTTTGGATCTTCTGCAGGTGCAAACCCTACAAATGAAGCTATATATTTACCTTTTGCATACATTCCATTTTCAACAACATTTGCTGTTCCAGATTTTCCACCGACTAAATAACCTGGTATGCGAGCTTTCTTTCCTGTTCCATTTTCAACAACATTTCTTAGGATCATATTTATTTTATATGATGTTTCTTTGCTTATTGGTCTTGATTTTACTTCTGGTCTAAAGTCTTTGACAATGTTTCCTTCAGAGTCGAGTATTTGTCTTATTATTCGAGGTTGCATTTGTTCTCCATTATTGATAGAGCCTTGAACAGCAGAGACAATTTGCAGTGGTGTAACTGCTATTCCTTGACCAAAAGAGATGGTTGCTAAGTTGATTTCAGACCAATCTTTAAGCGGAGGTAAAATTCCCTCAGTTTCACCAGGTAATTCTATTCCTGTTATATCTCCAAAGCCAAATTTTACTATATAGTCATAAAAAATTTTTGACCCCATTCTCAGTCCCATAGCAACTGATCCCGTATTAAATGAGAATGCTATGATGTCTGTTATTGTTTCTGTTGCATTTCCACCAAAACCATCATTAGCATTGTGAAGTGTCCAACCACCAGCCTGTATTGTATCTCCACATTGTATTTGGTCGTTCATTCCAACTTTTCCACTGTCCAAAGCAGCTGCAGCTAAAACGACTTTGAATGTTGAACCAGGTTCATATGCATCTGTTACAATACTATTTCTTGTAAGTTGCATATAGTCAGGTGATTTTGGATCTTTTGATTTGTAATCTGGTTTGTTTGCAAGGGCAAGAATTTCTCCTGTTTTTGCGTCCATTACTAAAACAGAGCCTGTGTCGGCTCCATAGGCTTTTACTGCTTTTTCAAGGGCAGTTTCAACAATATATTGTATACTTTCATCAATAGTTAAAACAACATTATAGCCACTTGAAGCTGCAATTATGGAAGAAGCTCCTCCTGGTATAAGTCTTCCTCTTATATCCATTTCTGCTGTCATCTCACCAGGTTTTCCCTTTAGATAGTTATCCATAACGGCTTCTATTCCATCAAGTCCTTGATCGTCTATACCTGTACAGCCTAAAATATGTGAAGCTAATTCTCCTTTGGGATAAAAACGCTTTCCTGTAGTCTCTTTCATTGTATATATTCCAGGAAGTTCAAGCTTCATTATTTTTTCTACTTTTTCATCATCAAGTTTTCGAGCGATCCAAACAAATCTTGTAGCAGCACTCAATTTGCTTTCTAAAACTTCTTCTGATTCTCCCAAAATTTGAGATAATAATACAGCAGTTTTGTGTCTATCTTTTACCATTGTTGGATCTGCAGTTATTGATGTGAGGGCTAAACTATTTGCCAAGACGACATATTTTCTGTCCATTATTGAACCGCGAAGAGCAGGAATTGTTACAGTTCCCTTGTGTTGGTCTTCTGCTTTTGCTTTATATAAATCATGTTGGAAAATTTGAATATCTACAAGTCTATAACATAATACAAGAAACAAAAGTGCCACAAAATAGAATACATAAATAAGTCTATCTCTTACTTGTTTTTTCCAACCTACCATTTAAAAATTCCTTTTTAATATAAATAAGCTATCCAAAGGATTTGAATTTTATCCATGGATAGCCCAAAATTAATATGCAAAATAAAAATTAGTCAGAAGTCAATTCTTCATCATATGATTCGATGGCAACAACATCTTCTATTGATGCTCTCAAAACAGAAGGATTTCTCATGTCGATTATTAGTCGGTTTGGAGGGTGTGCCATACCTAACTCTCTTCTTGCAATAGTTTCTATTCTTTCAAGTGAGTTTAATCTACTGACTTCAAGTTTTAAATTAAGTCTTGTTTTTTCAAGAGCAATTTTTTTCTCTTTAAGTCTTGAGAGAGTATATTGTGATTTTACATTTTGGGCACAAATGCCGACATAACAAATTGACATCAATGTAACCAATAAAATTGTAAATGATGTAAGAATAACCGCTTCTGTAGATATTTTTGTAACCTTTTCTGGTCTATAAGCGGCTGGCCTAAATAGGGGCTTTTTATTAATATTATTTCTGTCTTTTAGTATTTCAATGAGCTTCAAGAAACAGACCCTCCAAATTCTCTGATTTCTTTAATATTATTATATTCTTTGACTGCGGAAAATTAATTATTTAAGATATGACAGAAATTACCCTCATTTTTGCCGAACGGGCACGAGGATTTTTTGCTTGTTCTTCTTCTGAAGGTATAAGAACTTTTTTTGTCAGTCTTTTAACCAATCTCTTACTCAGAATATCATCTTTTTTATATTGTTCTCTTATATCAGGGTCGGTAGATAGATTTCTAAATATATTTTTTACAATTCTATCTTCCAACGAATGATAAGATATAACAACAACAACTCCACCTACATTTATTTTTCTCAAAATTCCTTCTAAACCTGTTGAAAGTTGTAATAACTCATTATTTACAGCAATCCTAAGAGCCATAAAAGTTCGAGTTGCTGGATGTATATAATGCTTAGAATTTTTATTTATAGGAATACATTTTTCTATTATTGAAGCAAGTTGCAATGTTGTTTTTATTGGAGTCTTTTTTCTCTCTTTTACTATTTCATAGGCAACTTTTCTTGATTTTCTTTCTTCTCCGTATTCCCAAAAAATTTTACTTAATTCTTGTTCAGTATATTTATTAATTATATCATAAGCTGTTAAATTTTGATCATGATCCATTCTCATATCAAGATCAGATTCTAATCTAAAACTGAAACCTCTTTGAGCTTCATCAAGTTGATGGGATGAAACACCTAAATCAAAGATACAGCCATTGATATTTTTTATATCAAGAGAATTTATAATGTTTTCAATATCTCCAAATGCTCCCTTTACAGCTTGGAAATTTTGAAAATTGCCCAATTTTTTTGAAGCTCTTTCGATAGCTTCTGAGTCTCTATCTATTCCAATTAAATTTCCTTGACCATTCATGGTCAAAAGAATTTCTTCTGAATGACCGCCACCTCCTAAGGTGCAATCAATGTAATTTCCACCTCGCCACGGTTCAAGAAAATTGACTGTTTCTTTCAACATCACTGGAATATGGTAATTATCATTTTTAATAGTTACATTCATAATAAGAAACTAAGAAATCTGGGCTATTCGAAAATATATTCTAATCAAAAATTATATTTTCTTTTTAAATATTACTCTTTTAATTTTATCTTGTCAATATATTTTTTCCTTCATGAATGTTAAAATTTTTTTAACCAAATTTTTAAGTAAAATAAATTAAATTTATTATAATTTCAAAAATTTAAAATTTTACTTTTGATTTTTTTTTTTGTATAATAATTTTTGACAAAAAGGAAAGAATATAAATAAAAAAGAAAAAACTTTAGGAAAATATTTTTTTTTCGAGGATTTTATATCAATGGATTTTATATCTTTAATTGATGGAATTGTTATTCCAAATGCAGATATTGATTTGCAAGATTATGAAGATAAAGAAGGAATAGATTTAAATCTTTCTCTTGTAGGTTTGGTAAAAAAAGACGAAAAAATAGCTAATTTTTTAACTTTGATTAAAAGTGTAAAATTTACAAATGCTGATTTTACTTTTATAGATATACAAGATGAAGGAGAAGAGGATAGAATAAATTTAAATTTTTCTGTATCAGCTTTGATAAAGAAAAACCAAACTATAGCTAATATTTCACAATATATTGAAAATATAAAAATAAAAAATGCTGATTTTATTTTTGCAAATGATTCTGATGAACTTATAATTGATTCAGAGATAGAAGCTATAGATCTTAAGAATACAGAAAATTTTGAAATATCTGTAAATGATATTTCTCTTAGATTATTTTTAAAAAGAACTGAAAAAGGTGGATTATCTATTTCTTCCATCTATTTAAAAGAAGTAACTATTGGAATTTTGCAAAAATTGATTGACAATTTGATTAAATCTTTGAAACATGATATGGAGAGTAAAGGTGTTTTTAACATAAAAGTTATTTTATCTTCAGGTAGAATTATACTTAAAGGTGATTTTAAGAAAAGTATTTTTACTATTCCATTTAGTGTAGAATTTTCTGTTGACTCAAAGAAAAGTTTAGTAAAAGTTGAAATAGAAAAAATTCATTTGATGAAATCATTAAATGTTCCTGAATTTATTATTCAAAATATAATTATGGAAGCAATAAAAAATAATTTGACTTATGATTTTGTAAAAACTTATAAAAGTTATTGTTTGGTAAATTTGAGGCGAATTATTCCTGAATTTGTAACATATAATGATGTTGGTGTTTTAATTTCAGATGGTAGTGTTGTTCTAAATATTTCTGAAAAAAATAATCCTGTGGCTCATGATCAATCTGAAGATAATGTAAAAGAATCAAAAGAGCCAGAAAAAGAAAATTTAGAAAAAATAGAAGATAGTAAAAATGATTGAAAATAGAGAAATAGTTCCGCTTTATTCTTCGGAGATAATAAAAATTTGTGTTAGAGAACTTGCAACTAAAATTTCAGAGGATTTTAAAAATTCTGATATTTTTATTATTGGTCTTTTAAGTTCTTCTGTTTTTTTTGTATCAGATTTAGTTAGAGAATTAAAAAGGTCTGTTGTTACAGATTTTATTTCAATTTCATCTTATGGAACACCTGATAATTTTAGTTCTTCTGTAAAAGTTATTAAAGATATATCAGATTCTATTGAAAATAGATCGGTTCTTTTAGTAGATACAATAGTTGAAACTGGATTGACACTGGATTTTGCAATTAGGCATGTCAAATCTTTTAAACCTGCAAGGATAAAAACTTGTGTTTTGGTTGATTCGAGAAGTTTAAGACTTGTTGATGTTCCTATTGATTATGCTGGTTTGATCTCTTTAGAAACTGGACTTGCTGGCTATGGACTTGATATAAATGGGAATTTTAGAAATGTTCCTTTTATTTTTCAGTCCGATTTTTCAAATAATATTTTTTAATTAAAAGGAAAATTATTTATAAAAGAAGTATTATAAAATAATTGTGAATAAAAAATAAATTTAAGTGATATTTCTTTCTCGGTTTTTCAAAAGAAGCTGTAGAAATTAAATTTTTGGGATATACAGATAGTTTTGGAGGGATTTGCTATGCCTGCTAATAATTATAGACCTTGTGTTTATAGACAATCTTTACTTGGAATTTTCCAATGTGAAAAACACTATTTCCAACATGCTCATCCAAGTATGTATGATGATTTATATGAGTTTTGTTTGGATAATGTTCCAGATAGATTTTGTCCTCATGTCGATTTTGGTTTTAATCTTGAAGATGGAGCTAAGATTTTTATAAACTGTACTCATACTTATAAGGCAAGACCTCTTGCAAGTTTTAATGAATGTGAAGACTGTGATTTCCCAGATAAAGAAGGTTCTTCACTCGGCTAAATTTTTGTATATATTTAGGAGAATTTTTCAATGCAAAACACAACAAAAAAAGAAGAAAAATTTGAGTTTGCTACTCAGATTTCAGCACCATGGAAAAAAGAAGAGTTTTCAAAAGAATGTGCTAATTGTGCAACATCTTGTCAGTCTGCATGCAAGACATCATGCACAGTAGGCAATGTACCATGTGAAAAAAGAAGATAATTTTATGGATTGATTGAGTGGTTGTGAAAAATGTTTCATGACCACTTTTTTTTATAATTTATTTTTAGGAGAAAAAATGAACGCTAATTTTAGTCCACTACTTATAGGCAGTTTTCCACATAAAGATATTGATTACATAGCCAATCTTGTACTCGACGATTTAAAAGATTATCCAATGTGGGTACAGCTTCCAAATAGAACATTTTATGAGAGTATGTATGTCCAATATTCAGAAGGTCTTCCTTTTGTAAATATAAATATTGATGATAAAAAAATATTCTTTTCAAATCCTGAAAATGAACCTGAAGAACTTCTCGATTTTTACTCAAAAGTCGAAGAAAACGACATCGAAAATTTCAAAATTACAGAAAAATTTTCAGCAGGTCTATATAAATTTGCTGAATTGAAAGAAAAAATAATTGCAAACAATCCAAAAGCAGTAAAAGGTCATACAACTGGTCCATTTAGTTTTGCACTCACTGTAACAGATGAAAATAAAAGAGCTTCTTGGTTTGATGTCAATCTTAGAGACATCATAAAAACTGGTCTAAAAATGAAAGCTCTTTGGCAAATCGGATTTTTGAAAAAAATAAAAAAAGAAGTGATATTTTTTATAGATGAACCATATTTGGCAAGTATTGGATCTGGTGTTATGTCAATAAATCGTGATGAAGTTGCAGAAACTATATATTCATTTATAGATGAAATAAAAGCAGAATATCCTGATGTAAAAATTGCTATTCACTGTTGCGGAAATACAGATTGGTCAATAATCCTTGATTCGCCTGCAGATATATTGAGTTATGATTCATACAACTATGGAAAATCTCTCTTGTTATACAAAGATAAATTGGCAAAATTCTTAGAAAAAGGTGGAGCCATAGCTTGGGGAGCAGTTCCAACATCTGAAGAAATAGAATCAATAAGTATAGATGAATTAAAATCAAAAATAACAGAACTTTTGGATGAAGCAAAAAATATATGTAAAACAAGAAAAGTTTCTGATTTTTCATTCATATCACCTGCTTGTGGTACAGGAAGTCTTAGTGAAAAAACAGCAGAAAAGATTCTTTCAATGACGAGTATTTTATCTGATGAGATGAAAAAAATCTATGGATAAAATTTAGAAAAAATGAAAAGGGCAGTATTTTTGAAAATTGCTGTAAAAGTAAAACCATGTTTACGGATTTAACACTAAAAGATTTTATCAAAAAAACTTCATCTTCAGACCCTACACCTGGAGGAGGAGCAGTTTCTGCAATAAGTGCAACATTGGGCATTGCATTAATTTTAATGGCTTTTAGAATTACTTTCAAGAAAACAGAAAAGCCAAATATTCTTCTTGATTTTGAAAATAGGGGAGAGGCTCTTATAGATAAACTTTCAAATCTTGCTGATGAAGATTCCAAAGTTTATGATTTCGTAATGAAAGCATATAAAATGTCAAAAGAGACCGAAGAAGAAAAATTATTGCGAAGTGAAAAAATTCAGGAATCACTTAAAATTGCTTCAGATATTCCAATGGAAATTGCCAAAACTTGTCATGAAGCTATTGAGTTATCCAAAATATTTGAACAGCATTGTAAAAAATCTTGTTTTTCAGATTTTGAAGCAGGAAATTATATGCTTAAAACAGCAATTAAATCCGTCCTTCTAAATGTCAAGATAAATATAACAATGATTAAAGATGTTGAATATGTCGAAAAGCTAAAAGCAGAAATGGAAAAGTTG
>CADAWZ010000002.1 GCA_902791745.1 uncultured bacterium | reverse complement strand
AAATTTATTCGATAGTGAATATTATTTGGCAAATAATGAAGATGTTAAAAAAGCAAAAGTTGATCCAATCAAACACTATTTGCAATTTGGTTGGAAAGAGGGGAGAAATCCGTCTGCTAAATTTGATGGCAACGAATATCTAAATAAAAGACCGGATGTAAGAGTTGCTGGTATTTGCCCATTAGTACATTATTTGAAATTTGGAAAAGACGAAGAGTTATCTTTTATTTTTGAAAAACTAAAAAATCTTGAAAGTGAAAATCAAACTCTTGAAAACAAAAATAAAAAATTTGAAATTGAAAATAATAATCTTGAGAAAAAATTAAATGAAAAATCTGTTGAATTAGAGCAATTAAACAGAAAAAAATCTGAGGCAGATGTAAAACTTGCTGAATCAAAAAAAGATTTTGAAAAATTGAACAGAAGAATTGTTGATTTAGAAAGTTTTAAAAGAAATATTTTACGTACTTATAGAGAAGGAATAAATAAAGAAAAAATATCTTTTGAAATCGAAAAATATTTTGAATCATCAGCATTTGGTATAACTACAGAAAAGAGAGAACCTGAACTTATTGTTTCTTTGACATCATATCCTGCAAGGATTTATGATATTCATTATTGTATTTATTCACTTCTTATCCAAAGTTTAAAACCAAATAAAATAATATTATTGCTTGGGGAAGAGCAATTTCCAAATAGGGATAAAGATTTGCCTAAAAAGTTATTGGAATTTACAAAACATGGATTGACTATTAAATATACAAAAGACATAAAACAATTTAAAAAATTGTTACCTTCATTGAAGGAATATCCAAATTCAATCATTGTTACTGCAGACGATGATATTTTTTATCCTCAAAATTGGCTTGAAAAATTGTATAACGAATATGAAAATAATAAAGATTGTGTTGTATGTCATAGAGCTCATAAAATAAAAATAGAAAATAAAAAAATTCTTCCATATAATAATTGGGAACATTGTATCGTTGAAAAAGAACCTTCTTTTTATAATTTTTTTACAGGAGCTGGTGGAGTTCTTTATCCTCCAAATTCTTTATATAAAGATGCCCTAAATGCAGATGTATTTACAAAAATAAATCCTAAAAGTGATGATGTATGGTTTTGGTCAATGGCTGTTTTGAATGGTACCAAAATTAAAATAGTTGATGATGAACCATTCCGTAATCTTTTGTATGTAAATCCTGAAAGAGAAATAGGATTAAATGAAGATGGAGCATTATGGATTTTGTTTAATAAAGAAGAAAAAAATATCCAACTTGAAAAATTGATAAATTATTATCCACAAATAATGGAAAAATTATTAAGTGAAAAATTTAGGGACATTACAGTGCTTTTCGATAAAAATATTTATAAAAAATAATAAAATAAATTTGGAATAATAAATGAAAAAAGATATAAGTTTAAATCCTTTTATAAAATGGGCTGGGGGAAAGACTCAGTTAATTGATGAAATAAGATTGCGATTGCCTAAAGATATTAAGAGGTATTTTGAGCCTTTTGTTGGTGGAGGAGCAGTTTTGTTTTCACTTAAACATAAAAAGGCTTTTATAAATGACATAAATTCTCAACTGATAAATACATATAATAGTATAAAAAATGAAGCCGATAAGTTGATTTCTCTTGTGAAAACATTTGATTCAGTTAGTTGTGATAATGAATATTATTTGTTTTTAAAAAATGTATACAATAAAAAAGTATCTGATAATATATTTGATGTCGAATTAGCTTCACTTTTTATTTGGATAAATAAGCATTGTTTCAATGGACTTTATAGAGTAAATGCAAGTGGTTTATTTAATGTTCCATATAATAATAAAACAGGTATAAATTCAATAGATGAAGATAATATTAGAAATATAAGCAAATATTTAAGAAATGTTGATATTTCAAATCTCGATTTTGAGGAATTTTGCAAAAGAGTTAGAAAAGGTGATTTTGTTTATTTTGACAGTCCTTATATACCTGTTTCAGAAACATCTTATTTTACTTCTTACACCAAAACAGGTTTTTCATTAGATGATCATAAACGCCTTGCAAAATTATTTAACACACTTGATAAAAAAGGCGTTTATTTGATGTTGTCAAATAATGATGTTGAACTTGTCTATGAACTATATCATGATTATAATATTGATGTTATAGATGTTAAACGAAATATAAACAGTAAAGCCGATAAGAGAACAGGTAGAGAGGTTATAATAACAAATTATGAGAGATTTTGATACTTGGCTTTCTACAATGAGGAATTGTATAAATAAATATAGTTTTTATGTGGATTTTGATAAAGTACATAAAAATGTTGATTCAATAAAAATTGAACTTAATATTTTAAATTCTTTGATTGCTTCACAAAATATTGAAAGAGATTTTAAAAATTTGTTGTCGAGATACCCAGAAGTTTTAAAATGTATTCCAATTTTGCTCGCTGTTAGAGATTATGAGATATATGCACAAGATGATAGGGGAGCTTTTTTATTCGATTTTAAAAAGTTGAAATATTCTGTTGATGATTATATTTATTTTATGAAAAAAACAGGTCTTTTTGACTTGTTATCTGCTCATAAAATAAATAATCTTGTTGATTATATAACAGGCGTTGAGGTCGGACTTGACAGTAATGGTCGAAAAAATCGTGGCGGTCATCAAATGGAAGAACTTGTTGAGATGTTTATAAAAAAGACAGGTGTTGAATATTACAAAGAGATGTATTTAGATGAAATAGAGGAAAAATGGAAAATTTCACTCGACAGTATTTCAGGAGGCGGGACATCTACAAAGAGATTTGATTTTGTAGTAAAAACTTTTGATTACATTTATTTAATCGAAACAAATTTCTATTCAACAGGTGGCTCAAAACTAAACGAAATTGCGAGATCTTTTAAAATGCTTACCGAAGAAGTGAGTGAGATTTCAGGTGTAAAATTTATGTGGATTACAGATGGAAAAGGTTGGGAATCTGCAAAAGGTAATTTAAAAGAGACATTTTGTATCTTGGATAGATTATATAATTTAAATGATTTAGAAAATGGTATATTATTTAAAGAGTTTTTAAAAAAAAGGATATAAAAAAAAGTAGTAGAAGTTATAAAGTGTGTTTTTCCAATAATGGCAATTAAAAGGAAAAAAAAGGGGGTTTGCGTATGCAAATTACGGTAAAAGGAAAAAATCTTGAAGTAACCGAAGCATTGAGAGATTATACTGATAAAAAACTCAGTAAACTCAACAAGTATTCTGACTCGATTATTTCTGCTGATGTAACTTTCAGCACAGAGAGAAGTTGGCATATTGCTGAAATTAATATTCACACAAATAATGCCAATTTTAGAGCTGAAGAAAAGACTGCAGATATGTATGCCTCATTAGATAGTGCTGTCGAAAAATTAGAAAAACAGCTTCGTAAACAAAAAGAAAAAACGACAAGAAAACCTGTAAAAGCTCTCGAAAATATCCCGTATGAAGTACCTGATGGTATTCCTGCATTTGGTGATGTAGATGAAGAGAATGACGAAGACTTCGAAGATGTAGGTCTTGAAGAAGATGTTAAACTCATCAGACGGGTAAATCCTAAACCGATATATGTCAAAGATGCTATAATGGATATGGAATCAAGAGGATTTGGCTTCTCGGTTTTTGTAAATGCAGCAACTGGAAGAGTTAATGTAGTTTATAAGTGCCAAAAAGGCTATAGTTTAATAGATACAATTATTAAATAAAAGCTGTAGTGGATAAAACATAAAAAATCCCTTCTCAATTAAATTTGGGAAGGGATTTTTTGATTTAAGACTTTATTTTATCTTTTAACAGCTGTTGTTTGTGTTGCAGTAGCTGGTCTTGCTACTGTAGTAGTTGCTGTTGTTGTTGCAGGTCTTGTTGCTGTTGTTGCAGGTGCTGCTACTCTTGCCTGTGTTGCAGGTTGTGCGACTCTTGTTACAGTAGCAGTTTTTGCTTTTTCACCTAAATATGAAGGAATTTCCAATCCTGCCATGTTAAAGATTTCGCTCATTGGAGGTACAGCTTTCATCATTCCAGATATGAAATTAGCTGTTGATGTGTTGCTGTCTGAATTGCCATTTCCACCGTCCCAAACAGTAACCTTATCAATCTTGATATTCTTAATAGCTTCAACCTGAGTTGAAAGCAATGTTTCGATCTTATCAGCTATCATCATTCTGAGAGCATCTTCAGATGTTCCACCAGCAGCTCTTACATATTCAGCGATACCAGCAGCCTGTTTAGAAAGCATTTCTTGAACACCACGAGCTTCAGCTTGCATTCTTGAGAATATAGCATCAGCTTCACCTTGGGCTTTAATTCTGATTTGTTCAGCTTCAGCTTGAGCTTGAATCTCTTTTTCTTTTCCAGCGATTGTTGCTTTTACGAGGACATCAGCTTCCAATGTTGCATGCTCTTTCTGAGCACGTGCATTTTCTGCTTCTTTTTCTGCTATATATGATTCTTGGTTGACTTGTGCAATTTTAATTTTTTCAGCTGTGTTAGCTCTTCTTGCTGCTTCAGCTTTGCGTTCTCTCAATGTTGCGTTTGATTCAGCGATCTTTGCATCAGCTTCGTTTTCTCCAATGATTGCTAAAGAATCAGCTTGTGCTACTTTAATTCTCTGTGCTTTCTTAGCTTCGGCTTCTCCAGCAAGTGCTGTTGCTTCTGCATTTGCTACTTGAATTCTCTGTTTTTGTCTGGCTTCAGCTTCTCCAGCGAGTGCTGCTGCTTCAGCATTTGCTACTTGAATTCTTTGTTGTTGTTTTGCATCAGCTTCTCCAGCAAGTGTTTCTGCTTCAGCTTGTGCTACTTGAATTCTCTGCTCTTTTTTAGCTTTTGATTCACCGATTGCACCGTTTTTATTAGCTTCAGCAACTGAAATCTTAGCATCGTTTATAGCTTTTGCTGTTGCTTCTTGACCGAGAGCTGCAATATATCCTGATTCATCTATAATATCAGTTATGTTAACGTTGATGAGTTTTAAACCTATTTTTCTAAGTTCTGTATCTACATTTGTTGAAACTTGTTGGAGAAGTTTATCTCTATTTGAGTTAATTTCTTCAATATCCATTTGTGCTATGACAAGTCTGAGTTGACCGAAAATAATATCTTTTGCCATATCTTGGATTGCTTGTTGACTTTGACCTAAAAGTCTTTCAGCAGCATTTTCCATTACACCAGGTTCAGTTGATATACCTACTGTGAATTTTGAAGGAACATCGACTCTGATGTTCTGTTTAGAAAGGGCATTTTTGAGGTCAACACTTATACCTATAGGGGTTAAATCAAGATATTGATAATCTTGAATTACTGGTAATACAAATTTTCCACCACCATGGATACAATTAGAAGCTCTATTTCCGCCTGTTTGACCATATACAACAAGAACTTTATCCGAAGGACATGTTCTATATCTTGAGAATAGATAGCCAAAACCGCTTAACAATACAACAGCTCCAATTATAATTAGTATAGTTCCAATTCCCATAAAAACTCTCCTTTTATTTATTTTATGAATATTTATTAATTTTATATATCTTTTTTTTCTATTTTTTCTACAAAATTTCCTTTAAATTTGTTTTTAGATTAATCTTTTTCCACCTTCATCAATTATGCTATTGATGTTTATATTTATTAATTTTAAACCAAGTTTTTTAAGTTCATAATCTACATTTTGGAAAATTAAACTAATAAATTTGTCTAAGTTCTTTTTTAAATCATTTGGATTAGTCTGTGCTATTATAAGTCTGCTTTGACCTAAAATAATATCTTTTGCCATTGATTGAATTGCTTCTTGATTTTGACCTAAAATTCTTTCAACAGCATTGTCAATTACACCTGGGTCATTTGAAATAGCTATTGTAACCATAAAAGATATATCTATTCTTGTATTGTCCAAACTAAGTGCATTTTTTAAAACTATGTCAATAGCCATAGGAGCTAAATCAAGATATGTATAATTTTGTATTATTGGCAAGATAAATATAACGCCATTTGTGATGTATTTAGGGGCTCCTCCTGTTTGTCCATAAACTACAAGTATTTTACCAGGTGGACATTTTTTGTATCTTGATATTGTATATGCAAACATTGAAATACACATAATCAACATTATAAATATAATTATTAAATTTATTTCCATGCTTTTCCCTTTTTCTATATCATTTTATTCCTTTAAAGTTTCAGGTTCTTTTAGATAATTTACATCAGACTCTGATGTTTCAGAGCCTTTTAAAATATCAGGTTCTTTTATGTAATTTATATCAGACTCAACTACAAGGACATTGCCTTCTTTAATGTCTATAACAGCTATTGTATCACCTGTTTTTAACTCAACACCTTTATTAGTTATAGCATCAAATTCTACTAATTTTCCTTGTACTAAAACATTTACTTTTCCTTGTCCTTTTCCATTTGCTGGAATAGTTAAATATACTTCTCCTCTTTTTCCTATTGCATTTTCAGTTTTTATATTTCCATTAGAATCTGTTTTCATTAGATAGTTCATTAATGCAGTTGTTGTTTTTCCTGCTATTAAACCTGCACCTAATGCTCCTGCTATAGCTATGAGAGGTGATAACTTGGAGGATAGTGTTAATCCATAACCTGTTATTCCACCTATAGCTAAAAATGTCATAAATCCTCTTAAATTAAATATGCCGAATGGATCGTCTAAATCGAGGTCAAAATTACCATGATGAAATTCAGCATCAAGTGTGATACAAGATAATGCAAATGTTAGTAATATAAATAAACTTGAAGGTACTGCACAACCTACAAAAATTTTTTGTAACAAAGTAAGTGCTTCCCACCATTCCATCATAATATTTTTGCCCCCTTTTTGGTCGAAATTTATAACTTTTATTTCACCTTTGTCCTATTGTGTAAAAGTCTTTTTTTCACTCCAAAATATCAGGTTCTTTTAGATAGTTCGAATCTGATTCTACAACAAGAACATTGTCTTTTTTTATATCTATAACAGCTATTGTTTCACCTGTTTTTAATTCAACACCTTTATTTGTTATTGCATTGAATTCTACTAATTTTCCTTGTACTAAAACATTTACTTTTCCTTGATCTTTTCCATTTGCTGGGATAGTTAAATATACTTCTCCACGTTGTCCTATCGCATTTTCCGTTTTTATATTTCCATTAGAATCTGTTTTCATAAGAAAATTCGTTAAAGAACTTGTTGCCTTTGCTGCTATTACACCTGATATTAATGCTCCTATTATAGCTATGAGATGTGATAAATTGGAGGATAGTGTCAATCCATAACCTGTTAAACCACCTATAGATAAAAATGACATAAATCCTCTCAAATTAAATATGCCAAGTGGATCATCTATATTGAAGTCAAAAAAATTGTCAAAAGTAGCGTCAACATCAAATGACAATGTATATGAGAGTATTATAAATAAACTTGAAGGGATTGCAGAACCTACAAATATTTTTTGTAATAAAGTAAGTGATTCCCACCATTCCATCATAATATTTGTCCACCTTTTAGGTTGAAATTTATGATTTAATCTGAGTTATTAAATATTATTACATAAATTTATTTGAATGTCAAATTTTTTCATTCTAAAAAAAATCCTCTACTTCAACATAGAAGATAAAGTAGAGGATTAATAGTAATGCTAATTTATAGAGGAATATTGCCGTGTTTCTTTGGTGGCAAACTTTCTCTCTTACTTCTCAAGCTGTCAAGTGCTATTATCAATTTTGGTCTTGTATATAATGGGTCTATGACTTCATCAATATAGCCAAGCTCTGCAGCTCTGTATGGATTTGCAAATTTATCTTTGTATTCTGCTACAAGTTCTGCCTGTGTCTCTTTTGGAGTTGCACTTTCTTTTATCTGTTTTCTAAAGATAATTTTTACAGCTCCGTCTGCTCCCATAACAGCTACTTCTGCGGAAGGGAATGCAAAATTGATGTCTGCTCTGATGTGTTTGCTTGCCATAACATCATAAGCACCACCATAGGCTTTTCTGACAATTACAGTAATTTTTGGAACTGTTGCTTCAGTGAAAGCATATAACAATTTTGCACCGTGTGTGATAATTCCGCCATATTCTTGTTCAGTTCCAGGCATAAATCCAGGAACATCTACAAATGTAATAAGTGGAATGTTGAAGGCATCACAGAATCTTACAAATCTTGCTGCTTTTGTAGAGGCTTTGATATCAAGACAACCTGCAAGATACATTGGATTATTTGCAACTATTCCAACTGAATTACCAGCAAGTCTTCCAAAGCCAACAATTATATTTTTTGCATAATTTTCATGGACTTCGAGAAGATAATTGTCATCAAGAACAAGCTTTAAAAGTTCCTTCATATCATAGGGTTTACCTGAATCTTCAGGAACTATTGTACGAAGCCTCTCTTCAAGTCTGTTTGGATCATCATTGCATACGACAACTGGAGGATCTTGTAAGTTATTCTGTGGAATATACTTTAAAAGTTCTCTTATTAAATTAAGAGCATCCTCATCTGTACCTACGGCAAAATGTGAGACACCACTTACTGAGCCATGTGTTGAAGCTCCGCCAAGTCTATCTTGTGTAACATCTTCACCTGTTACTGCTTTTATGACTTCTGGACCAGTTATAAACATGTGGCTTGTCTTGTCAACCATTACGATAAAATCTGTGATTGAAGGCGAATATACAGCACCACCTGCACAAGGACCCATTATGACTGAAAGTTGAGGAACAACACCAGAAGCAAGTACATTTCTATTGAAGATCTCGCCATATCCTGCAAGACTTACAACACCTTCTTGGATTCTTGCACCACCTGAATCGTTTAAACCAATTACAGGAGCTCCATTTTTCATAGCCAAATCCATTATTTTGCAAATTTTACGACCATATGCTCCACTCAAAGCACCGCCAAAAACTGTAAAATCCTGTGCGAAAACATATACAAGACGCCCATTTATTTTACCATAGCCTGTTATAACACCATCGCCTAAAATCTTTTCAACACCAAAATCTTGGCATTGGTGTGTTACAAACTTGTCAAGCTCCATAAATGTATCTTCATCGAGTAGTTTTATTATTCTTTCTCTTGCAGTGAGTTTGCCTTTTGCATGCTGTTTTTCTATTTTGTCAATACCACCAGCTAATTCGGCTTCGGCATTCATTTCTTCTAATTTGGTCAATCTATCCATTCACAAATTGCTCCTATCAATTACTTCACAGTTATAATAGCAAGAACTGCATCTTTTTCAACAGAAGAACCAGCAGAGAAATTGAGAGCCTTTATTACTCCACTTTCTGTTGCATTTACAGCCATCTGCATTTTCATTGCTTCAATAGTTGCAACTGGTTCATCTTTTTTGATTTCATCTCCAATTTTCTTTTCATAGCGAACGAGAAGACCAGGCATCGGAGCTTTTATTTCTATATCACCTGCTTCAGCTTTGGCTTGAGTAACAGGGGCAGGGGATACTTTTTTCTCTTCAACCTTAGGAGCTGGTTTTGCAACTGGTTTTGGAGTTTCTTTTTTGACTTCAGGCTTTGGCTCTTGTCTTACTGGAGGAACAGCTCTTCTTACTGATGTAATAACAGGACTTCCACCAACTTCTTCAACGAGAACTTTATATGGAGATTCATTTACAAATACATTGAATTCTCTCATAAATTCTGTCTTTTCAACTTTTGGCTTATCTGAAAGTTCACCTGAAAGTGCTTTCTTTATTATTTCATCTTCTTTTGCAACATCTTCAAGTGTTGTTGGCTTTACTTCCTCTGGAGGTGTTTCAAGTCCATATTTCCATTTTAAGAATCTGAGACCTGTCATTGGGAATAATACATATGTCAATACATCTTTTATATCACTTGAAATAGGAGCAACTGTCTTTATTGCTTCTGGCATTTCAGGTTGAAGCATATCTGCTGCTCTGCAAGTAATAGGTTTAGAACCCTTTGGATAATCTCTCAAAGCGAGTCTCTGAAGTTCTTCTTTTACAGGAACTGGTGGTTTGCCATAGAGACCATAAATGTAATCTTTTACCTGTGCAGATATTATTTTGTATCTGCCAAAAAGTACATTTTGTACAGCTTGTGTTCCAACCATTTGACTTGTAGGTGTAACAAGTGGAGGATAGCCTAAATCTGCTCTTGTCTGTGGAAGTTCTTTATATACATCTTGAAGTTTGTCAAGAGCCTGCATTTCTCTGAGTTGATTTACTAAATTTGTTGCCATTCCACCTGGGATTTGATGTTTCAAAACACCTGGATCAATGACAGACATCTTTGTTGTGTCTCTGTATTTTCTGTATTTTGGGCTGATTTCTTCGAGTTTCTTTGCTACATCAAGTAGAAGGTCCATATTTAATTTTGGATCTCTTTCTGTGCCTTTTAGAGCAGCAACTATTGGTTCTACTGCTGGCTGTGAAGTTCTAAGTCCAAATGTTGAAATACAAGTATCAACAATATCTACTCCTGCTTCTATTGCTTTTAATAAAGTCATTGAAGCCATACCACTTGTGTAATGGGTATGTAACTGAAGAGGGACTTTTACAGCTTTTTTGAGAGCTGTAAATAAATCGAAAGCATCATAAGGACTCATAAGTCCAGCCATATCTTTAATACAGATACTGTCTGCTCCCATTTCAACAAATTTCTTTGCTTTGTTTACATAATAATCTATATTATATATTTCTCCACCTAAACGAGGTTGAGTCAATGAATATGACATTGCAGCTTGAATATGTTTACCTGCTTTTTTGATTGCTTTAAATGATGTCTCATAATTTCTTTCATCATTCAATGCGTCAAATACTCTGAAAATATCTATTCCGACATCTGCAGCATTTTCAACAAATGCTTCTACTACATCATCTGCATAATTGCGATAGCCAAGAAGGTTTTGACCTCTTAAAAGCATTGTCAATTTGACATCTGGTAGAAGTTTTCTAAGTATTCTTGCTCTTTCCCATGGGTCTTCGTTTAGGAATCTTGTGCATACATCAAATGTTGCACCACCCCAAACTTCCATAGAATAAAAACCTGCACGATTCATCTGATCTGCAACAGCTTCCATATCTTCAATTCTAAGTCTTGTTGCAAAAGAAGATTGATGACTATCTCTAAATGTTGTATCGGAAATTAAAACGGGTTTCCTTTCCATTAAATACCTCCTAAAAGGATTTTCTTTTTACATACTCATTAAAGAGTTTCCCTATTTTAGCATTAACCGCTGTCATACGGCTTAAGCGAGCTTGACATATTCCCCTAATAGGGGATTTTAGGATATTAACGAACTTTGCCTCTATTGGAAAATTAGATGTCTTATGAGTTCTCTCCACAATGGTTGATGTCCCAACCATATTTTTTATTTTTATATAATATGGTTACCATCTAAGACCTTTCATGCCTACAAGTCTGCGATTTTCCATATTTTCAGATCTTCCAACAAATCTCCAAGGACTTGCCTGTGGAGCTATTGTCTGTGGAAGAATTATAAAAGGAGGCGGTTGAATTATCTCTCTTGGGCCACCTTGTTCAAGGCATAATCCAACAGCCGTTGTTATTGCACTCACAACTTCTTCATCTATAGATTTATCTATGTCCAAATCGTCCTCCCAGTCTGTCTCTTCTCATTAAATTATTTAGTCATTGTCTTTTTATATATGTTTTTCGTCTTAACTTAGTTTAATTCTTTTTTATTATATATCTTTCCTTTTTATTAGATGTTTATTAGATAATCTATTCTATATTATCAATATTAATATCATCATCGTCATCTTTTTCTTTTTCTGTTGAAGAACCACCTTGTAAAAGAGTATTTATCATACCTGCAGGATCGTCATCTGCTTTTTTCTTTTTTTCGGGTTTTATATTTGAAAACAATTTGACGAAATTTTTCTTTGGATTATATGAACTTGAGATTCCAAAGTAATTTTCAAAAAGACTTACTGGAATATAAATTCTTGAATCAATCATTACTGGAGCTAATGGTATAAAACTTTTGCTTCCATTTAAATTTATTTGTTTTTGACCAACAAAACAAATTACAGTATTTTTTTTCGAAATAAACTTGATTCTCGATTTTCCATTTTCTTTTGAAACATATGATTTGATTTTCAATTTATCTGCAGTTATTTTGGCAGGAACAAAAATCATGCCGTTTATCAATGTTGCAGAGTTTGAGCCAGTGTAACTTTTACTGTCAATTATCATTTTGACATGTGGTAAACCACCTGCATAACATATGCAAATAGATAAAATACACAATATAAAAACAATGCCTAAAATTTTTTTTAACATAATATCTCCTTTAAAAAATAATTTATAATATTAAGTCGGTTGTTAAATAATTTGCGTAGAAGAAAATAAAACAATTATTTAATTTCCAAGTTAATAAATTAGTCGCATTATGTTTTTTAATTATAGCATATTACAGATAAAAATGCAAAAAAAAGCTATCCAAAAATTAAAGTTGGATAGCATGGCAAAAATATATTTTTCATTGAACATACCTATGAATTTTTCATTTTTTCATAGCAGTCTCTACAATAGACAGGTTTACCTTGAGTTGGTTTGAAAGGAACTTTTGTTACTGCTTTACATGAATCACATGTAACTTCAACCAAAGGCTCAAAAGATTTTTTGCCTTTTACTTTTGCATGTTTTCTTGCGGTTCTACATTCAGGACAGCGTACAGGATCATTTTCAAATCCTTTGTCTTTGTAAAATTCCTGTTCTCCTACTGAAAAGATAAATTCTTTTCCGCAATCACGACAAACTAATGTTTTATCACTAAATTCTGTCAATTTTTATATCCTCCTTGAAAGACAGAATCATTTTTGAATTTAAAGACTTAATAAATCAATAAAAAACAAAAATCTTATAATATTCTATCATTTTTTAATATAAAAAGCAATAAAAAAATATTGTTTTTTTTTGATAATTTTATTATTTTTTGTGTCTAAAGGCAAAAAAATAATTTATATAGAATAAAAAGGAATATCTACATTATAAAAATAGTGAAAGGAAGAAGATATGAATTTGAAAATTAAAGTTTTTTTATCTTTTGTATTAGCTTTATTTTTAACCTGTTCGGTCTTTGCTAAAGATTCAACAGATTATTTAAATACAAGTGAATACAATGTAAAAGAGAAAATAAAATCAATAAATTCTAAGGATTATCCAGATGCGTCTTATATAATATTGGAAGATGTGGGAAAAATAGACCTTGATAAAGAGGGAAATTATACTGATGTTTCTTATAATCTATCCATGATTTTAACTGATATTGGTAAAAAAATATTTGGAACAAAAACATTTTCTTATGATAGTAAATATCAAAATATAGAATCTATCAAAATAAAGATATATCTTCCAGATGGAACAGTGAAAGAAATTCCACAAGAAGACATAAAAGACGGTACTTCAGCTGGTCTCCAGCGAATGAATATATATGAGACTTCTATGAGGGTAAAAACAGCTGTTATTGGTGAATTACCAGTTGGTGCGGCCGTTGAAACTGTTACCGTAACAAAAACAAAAAGACTTATAAAAGACAATTATTTGACTGATTGGTATTTTCAATTAAAAGTTCCTGTATTACATTCATATTTTGAGATAACTGCTCCTACAGATTTTCCTTTATATACTAAAGTGAATAATGGAGAAGTCAAATTTTCTAAAGAGGGAAATAGTGAAAAAACTATTTATTCTTGGGAAAAAGAAAATATTCCTCAAATTAAAGATGAAGCAGTCATGCCCAATGTTTCAGATGTTGCATTGTCTCTATCTGTTACTACTTTTAAAAATTGGAAAGAGGCTTCAAGATATTATTATGGATTGAATAGAGATAAATACATAGCTGATAAAGCAATAAGAGCGAAAGTTGCAGAATTGATAGCAAATTGTAATACAGAAGACGAAAAAATTCTTGCTATTCATAGATTTATTTCACAAAAGATAAGATACATGGGCTCAGCCATGGACGAAAATGCATATATTGAAGCACATCCAGCACCATATACATTTGAAAAAGGTTATGGGGTTTGTAGAGATAAGGCACTCTTAATGACAACAATGATGAGAGAAGCAAAAATAAAATGTTGTGATGTATTGATCAATCCATCTACTGAAACATCACCTGATTCTCCAACAGTTTTGTTTGCCCATGTAGTCTGTTTAATAACAACAAAAGACAAAAGACAGATAATAATGGATCCAACAACTGAATTGTCATCAGGACTTGGAACAAGTTATGCAGGTGAAAGATATGTTCTTCCAATAACAGCAGATGGTTCTGATATAATGAAAGTGCCACCATGTAATCCTTCAAGTAATGCAGGAAAAATTAGAACAAAGGGTATTTTGAATGAGGATTTAGCTCTTAATTACGAATATTCTATTGATTCATGCGGTGATTATGAAATGAATTTGAGGCATGTCAAACAAAGATTTAATACTGAACAATTTAAAAGAGTAATGACATCTGTTTTTGAAACTGTTTCTCCAGCTATTGAAATAAATGATGTAGAATGTACAGATCCTTCTGATTTAAATACACCTTTCAAATTGGCAGTAAAAGCAACTGCTCCAAATTATGGAACAAAAGCAGGAAAATTTGTACTTGTTCCACTTCCAGAGAGAAATCTTCCATTTGATTCAAGTGTAAAAAAGGCATTAAAATCTCTTACAGACTCTGATGAGAGACAGTATGATATTAGTTTGGGAACCCCAGATGAATGTATAATTGAGGGAACTCTTGAAATTCCAAGTAATTATAGAATTTTATCACTTCCTCCAAATATTGATAAAAAAGGTGAAGTTGATATAAAATGTTCACTTTCAGAAGATGGAAAAACAATAAAATACTATGGAAGAAAAGCTAAAAATACAAGATATGTATCAAAAGATAAATACCAAGAAATGAAACAGCTTGGAATTGAATTAAAAGAATATCAAAGATATATGATTATTCTTGAAAAAATATAGGAAGGGAAAAATAAATCATGAAAAAATTAATATGTCTTTTTCTCTTTTCAATACTATTGAGTGCAACATGTTTTGCAGATAATATATCTGATCTTGTAAATATAAAAATAAAAAATAAAGATGCAGATGCGGTAATATTATATAATGGATATGATATAAGAATAAATGAAGATGGAAGTAGACATTCATCTTCTGAGAGAGTTACAAGAATTTTAACTCAAAGTGGAAGAGAAGAACATGCTGACTATCCAATATTTATTGATAAAGGAAAAGCAGAGGTACATTTTATAAAAGGTGGCACATATAAAGCTGATGGTACATTTGAGCCGATAGAAAAGGCTGGAATTAATGATGTTACTCCTACATTTATGGCAAATGCTTTGATGTATGGTGATTTTATAAATAGAGTATATTCTTTCTCGTCTGTTGAGCCAAACAGCACATTATACCTTCATTATACAGTTGACAGAAAAAATGAAGAAGGATATGATAGTGGGCTTATATTGTTTGAAACTTCAGATAGTACACTTAGAAAAAAAGTTACAATAACTGAACCTGCAAATGCAAAACTTTTATATGAGACAAATACAAAAGTAACAAAAAGTGGAAGAACAATAACCATTGATGAAAAAGATATTCCAAAATTAAAATCAGAAGGTAAAAGACCTCCTACAGAGACTATTGGAAAATATATAATATATACTACTGCCAAAGATTGGTACCAAGCAACACATTTTTTCAAAAAAAATGTGATTGAAGCAACAGATTATGAAAATGAAGCCATAAAAAATATGGCAAATCAGATAACAGCAAAATGTAAGACAAAAGATGAAAAAATAAAAAGTTGCCTTCGTTTTATAAATCAGGATATTAAATATACACCTATATCACTTGGAATGGGTTCATATAAGCCTCGATATGCTACTGAAACTCTTGCTTCAAAATATGGTGATGGAAAAGATAGAGTTACTCTTTTAAAGGCTCTTTTAAAGGCTCTTGGTATTGATTCTGAAATAGCTTTGATAAGAAATTCAAATGCTCCTATTCACAAAAATGTTCCAACAATAAAGCAATTTGATATAGTAATGCTTGCAGTGAGAAAAGAAAGTGGAAGATGGGGACTTCTTGATACAGTAAATCTTGCTGGTCAGACAGGATATGTAAAAGTAGATGCAAATTCAGAGGCTTTGATTCTTCTTGGTGATAAATGTAGACTTGTAAAACAAGAGCCTTATTTTGATATTCCAAATTCTTCTTATAGTTGTATAATTGCAGAATTGAATAATGATGGATCGGCAGATGTTGAAATGGATTTTCTTGAACAGGGTTCTTTTGATTCTTCAGCAAGATTGCCATTGTTAGTAAATTTAGGACAGAATTTGAAGAAGTATATAAATGCAGTTGGAGAAGCATTTTCACCATCAACAGAAATTAAAAGTTTTGAGTGCTCAAAGATTGATGATTATTCAATTCCTGTTTCAATGAAAATAAAAATGAAATGTAATAAATTTGCATTAAAACAAAATGAGTATTTCTTGTTGAATTTAAATCCTCCACCTTTTAAATTTTCGAGCATAGGATTTGATACAACAGTTCCAGAAAGAGAATATCCCTATGTTTTAGGAAATAATAGAACAGCAGAATATAAGTATATTTTACAGTTGCCAAAAAATCTTGAAGCAATTTTTGTTCCTGAGTCAAGAACTTTTAGTGGTAAATTTGGAGAGTTTACTGTGACATCAAATTATGATAAAGTAGAAAATAAAATAGAATATTCTGCAAAAACAGAGATAAAGACAAATCAAATTTCTCCTGAGGATTATAAAATATTAAAATCTAATTACGAACAATTTACAAATGATGAAAATAGTATTTTGATATTGAAGAACAAGTAATTAAATAAAAAAATGGGCTGTGAAATTTTTCACAGCCCATTTTTTTATTTAATTACTTGTTTAGCTATTAACTTCTTCAGTGTTACTTGATTCGTTTGTTTGTTGATCTTCTGTTGGAGTTGGTTGTGGATTAACTTTATCTTGTATTTTGCCACCAATTATAGAACCTAATTTACCCATTAGATGATTACCTGTTGCATTTCCTAAAACTAATCCTATCAATAAGCCTACTGCACCACCAGCTGGACCACCTATTGCAAATCCTGCTGTAACTCCTGCATATACTCCGCCGATTGCTCCTGCTGCAGCACCTACAGCTCCACCAATACCTATTCCAAGTGCTTTTATACTTGATTTAAATGTTGCTTTTGGTTTGTCGGTTGATTCTGTCTCGTTTGTTTCTTCATTTTCATTTATTGCAGGTGGATTTTCTTCTGTGTTTGTTTCATCTGTAGATGTTGAATCTGTTGTTGGTTGTGATTCTGTTCTATTTGCTTTTATTTCAGTTATTTTTGAATTTATCCATTTACCAAGTTTTATGGCTCCTGCTATAGGAGCTCCTACTGTATGAGAAGCAACATAATTTGCTTCTTCTGCTGTTATTTGACCTTTGTCAATAGCACGTGATAAAGCTCTCTCTGCTCCATCTATTGCTATGCCTGCTATTGGGGAAGCAAATGATGCAGCCGTTGCTGTCAATCCTAAATTACCTGACATTTGTTTTGCTTCATCGTTTTCTTTGATGCCATGGGATAATCTTACACCATCAACAACAGTAGCAACTCCAGTTATTATATAAGAAGCTGTATCAAGTCCAGTTTTTAAATATGGATGTTTGGAAAGTTGTTCCCCAATATATCTTCCTGTTTCTCTGAAGGCATCTTGACTTTCAACTATTGCTTCTAAGCTTCCATCAGGTTTTTCCATTTCTGCTATTCTATCATATTTTTCAGGGGCTATTTCTTTGAGTTTCTCTCCTTCTGTATGAAAGTATTCATAACTTTCAGCAAAATCTTCGCCAGGACTTGTATTAGCGTAACTTGTTATTTTATTTCCTGCTCCCCAAATTGGATTAGTGTCGGTTTCTCTTGCAAAATTGCTGAGGATACCTTCACTATAATCTCTTGTATGACCTGTTTCATGTATGATAGTTTTTTCTGCCCATCTTCCTAAATCTCCACATTGATCTTCTGCTATTTTTATAAATGGAGATACATTGGAGTAGGCAGTACCTGAAGCATGAGCTGTTTTATCGGCACTCATGAACAGTTCTGGAACCCATTCTATATTACTCACTGATGAAACATCTTTAAGAGGTAATTTATCAAGGACTTTATATGTAAATTCTGCCTGCTCTGCTGTTGCACTAGTTACTGCAGGGTATATGAATCCAGGAAAAGCATCAAGGCTATCTGCAATAGTGAAATAAACTTCGAGTGCTTTATCGCCAATTTCTGATAATTTTTCTTTTATGCTTGGTTTTTGGTTATTATCAGCATTTGCTTCTTCATTTTCTGGGGTTTCTTCAGGCTGTGAAGGTGCTTGAGTATCTTGTATCTCCTCAGATTGTGAGGGTGTCTGAGGAGTCTCTTGCGTTTCTTCAGCTTGTTGTTGTGGTGTCTGGATTGAATCCGTTGTTGCAGATTCTGAAGTTCTTGTCTGCTGTTGAATTTGTTGTCTTGATATTTCTTGAGTTGTATTTGACGAATAATTTATTGAAACAGAATCACCAATATTTTCATGGATATTTTCTGTATTTTGATTTATGTTTTGTATACTACTTGAACTATTTGAATTATTGTAAATCTGTGGAGTGGTTGATGATATTGAATTCATTTTTGCTCCTTAACTCTTTCTTTTTTTGAAAATCTTTATTCATTATATTATACTATGAAATTTAAAATAATATATAAAAAAAATGTTAATTTTTGTTGAAGTTTTTTTAACATTGTTATATAATATTAAGAAAATTTTTTAAGAAAATAAAAGGGTGATTTAATTGAGTTATATTTCAAATACTGATAATGCAGGAAAACAGAGAACAAAATTTTGTAAAATAGTTGTTATTTCGATAAAGGAATTATTTAAAAATCCAAATCCTGACGAAAAGTCAAAAGAATTGATAAAATGTATTGCAGTGTTTTTGAAAAAAATTTGCAATGGAATAGATGAAAGTTTACTTGCTTGGGAAAAGAGAAATTTTTGGCAGAAATCTGAAAAATTTAGAATAGAATGGGAATGGACAGGAATATTGGCAGATAAAATAGCTAATGCTCTAAAAAAGGATGATTGGGGAGAGATAGCTGTTTTAATTACATCTGTAGCAAAAAGATTTGAAAATGTTAAAGTTTCTGAAAATCATAGGCTTGGAACGCCATGGGTAGGAGCAGGCGAAGAATTCGATAAAATTTATGGATAAATTTATACCTTTTGAAAAAGCTGAAGTCTCTTATGTTATAAAAAAATCAAAATTTCTTGTAACAGCTTCTCCTGTTTCAACAGCAGAAGAGGCAAGGGCTTTTATTTCAGAAATAAAGAAAAAATATACCGATGCGACACATAATGTTTCAGCTTTTGTGATTGGAAGTGGAAATAGTATAATATCTGGTTGCTCTGATGATGGAGAACCACCTGGAACAGCAGGAAAACCTATGTTAACTGCATTGACTGGAAGTATATTTACAAATATTGTGCTTGTTTCTACAAGGTGGTTTGGTGGTATAAAACTTGGAACAGGCGGATTGGTTAAGGCTTATTCAGAAGGTGTATTTCAAATTATTCCACTTTTAAAAAAATCAATTATAACATCTGTTGATAAAATAGACTTGTTATTTTCTTATTCTTTTTATGATTCTATTTTGTCATTTATTGGAAAATTTGGTTCTGAAATTGAATCTTCTGATTTTTCTGATAATGTTAAGCTCACTTGTATTGTAAAAAGTGACATGATTGGTAAATTTCAAAAGGATATTTTAAATTTGACTAATGGAAATGTTTCATTTAAAATTTTGGAACAAAAAATACAAAGAAAAATATTGATAGTATAAAAAAAACGGTTCTTAGTGTTAATAAGAACCGTTTTTTTTTATGTTACCAAGCCTGTTCAGGGTCTGTTGTTGTTCTTCTATAAACTCCTTTTTCTTCTCTTACAAGTTTTGTAAATCCCATTCGGCTTAAATTTTTATCACTTAACATTTGTTTTTGTCTGTCTGTGTAAAAATAGACACCATAAGGGGCTATTATTCTTTCTATTTCTCCGCCACATTTGGGGCATGTTTTTAATGCTTCTTCGTCCATGTGTTGTTTTACTTCAAATGTTTCTTTGCAATAATCACAACCTTTTGAATTTTCAGTTGCTCTATAACAATATGTAGGCATTTTTTAACACTTCCTTTTTGTATTTTACTGAACCGAACCGCCTGCTGAACCAGATTCAGAACCTTCAGAAGATGAATAGACATTACTTGGTGAATTTGTTTGTTGAGTTGTTGATGTTGTTGTTGAAGTCTCAACTTCTTCTATATTTTTTTTCTCCTGTTTTGGTTTTGTAGGTTCATTTTCAACATAAGTACTACCTTCAGGAATCAAATTAATTTGTGGCTTTTTAGTTGTTGTTTGTGATTCAACTTCTTGTTTAGGTTGTTGATAAGAAGTTTCACTATTATTTTTATTTTCTTCCTCTTTAGGCTTTTCTTCTGTTTTGTTTTCTTTTTTATCCTCTTCTTTATTTTGTGATATTTCAGAGTAAGAATTTGATTCTTTTTCTATTATCTGAGATATTGCGTCTTCATCAACTTGCTCGTATTTTCTGTGAACACTTTTTATTTTTGTCTTATTATCTTCTGTTGATAATGTGAAAATAAGTATTGTTCTATCTTTTTTTTCAGAAGAATTTCCAATTGAATCTGTCTCATTATATGTTTCTATATATGATGTATAAACAGAAATTAAATTGTTGTCTTCTTTTACCTGTTCTTTTATTACATTGGGAATTGCAGAGCCATCAGGTAATTTATTTTCTGAATTGTCATTAGAATTAGATTGGCTAAATATTTTCGTTGTTTTTTCAGGAAATATAGATGTTGTTTTTGAATAATAACTTTCTAATTCTCCTAAATTTTCAAATGCTGATGTTACATTTGTATAGCCTTCTATTTCTGCAAATTCATCTGGATTTTTTGACATTAATTCGTTGATTTCTTTATATTTTTGAGAAACCAATTTTTTTATAATTGAATCAGCAAAATTTTCTGGTTTTTCTCTTTCTGTTTTATTTTTTTCCACATTATTTTTTGGTGGTGGATTATATTTTGGTTTTTGTTGAGCCGTTATAGATGTTTTTTGTGTATTTGGAACATTAGGATCGTGATTGGGGTTTAAAATTTTTGATCCTATAAATAACAAAATTGCTATTGCTACAACTATCAGAAAGATAATGATATATCTATGGCTTTCATTTTCATCGATATCATCATCTTCATCATTATTTTCTGCTTCTTTTTGAGCTTCTTTTGGCTTTTCATTTGTTTTATCTTTTTTAGAAGTTGTTTCTTCTTTTTTGCTTGTTGAAGTAATCTTTTCTAAAGCTATGTCTGATTTTCCGAGTTCTTTTATTTCATTGGGTGTTAAACGCTTTGTAGGCTTTTTTGGTGCTTTTGATTTGTCATTGTATAAATCGCCAGTTGTTTCTCCTGTTTGTGCATCTATATAAAATTTGTGCTCTTTTCCATATTTGCTATTATATGTACCCTCCCAAACTGGGATTGCAACTGAACAAGCTCCAGCTATCTCGGTATTGGAATCTAATTTTCCAAATTCGTCAAAAAGACTTGGATATTGTTTTTTTAGCAATTCATAAGCCTTTGGCTCTGCTTCGTCATCTGTTATACTTATAGGAGTATATTCTTTTGTTGTTTCTTCAAATTTGTTGTAATCATAATATTTAGACAATTCAGTTATAGCTTCTGGAACTTTGTTACTTCCTGGAACTATGACTACAATGTTTGTCGCTTTTTCTTTTGGATTTAGTGCTTTTGTTTGAAACCAAAAACCAATACAGCCATAATATTTTTTGTGCATTTCCTTGACAAAAAAATGATCTCTGACATAGTTTTCTGAATTTTGCTTTTCAATCCATTTAAATAATAAATCATGGGCCTGATTTGTGTCTATATATGAAGATAAAATAATTACATTATCTTGTGCATTATCTTGTTGTTCATTTTTACTCATAAAAAATATTTTTCCTTAATTTTGAAAAGTTTATTTTTCCTTTCTTTTATTTTTCTGAAAATCCTGTTTATTAGCATTTAATTTTAAAGGGAAAGATATTTTTTAGTAGAATTTTTTATAATAAGATATTAAGTGGATTCTTCTAAAAGATATTTTTAAGGATGGATTTATAATGACTACAAATGTGAATAATAAATCAGATGAATTGATTGAAATGGCTTTGAGAGTAGACCCTTCAGTTTCTCCAGATGAATATTTACAATATTTAAATGAAGCAGCTGTTGCTGATCAATACAATTTTAAGCCTCATGTCCTCTTTGGTAGTTATTTCCAAAAGAAAGAGCAGTATGCAGAAGCGGCTGAATGTTATCTTCATGCTTTAAACATAGATTATACATTTAAAAATGATCCCAATGAAGCAGCAAAAGTATATTTGAATCTTGGAAAAATATATCAAAATTTAGGTGAAAAGACAAAATCTCTCATTTATTATAAAGATTACATTGGACTTTTTCCAGATACCCCTCATGCCAATAGACTTGCTCCTCAGATTTATGTAAAATTGAAAAATTTTGATAACTGGTTTTCTTCTTATAAAAAAGCAAGAGTTGCTTTGGATGAAGGCAAACACAAAGAAGCAGAAAAACTTTTCAAATTTTGTTTAAAGGTAAATCCATCTTTTGCATGGTCTGCTTTTTATTTGGCTAAATCTTATCTTACAAGGGGAGTCTCTGCTTCTGTTGCTGATGTTTTGAAAAAAGCCTTAAAACATAGAGAACATTATTCTTTCAAATATGAACTGTATAAATTCCAATTTGAAAATTCTCTTCCTCTTGATGAAAATTTATTGACTGATTTCAGAAAAGAAGCCCCTTATTTTGTACCAGGAATTCTTATTGAGGCACAAAAACTTTCATCTATTGGCGAAAATGAGAAAGCAGCAGAACTTTTTAAACAAGTTGTAACAGCTAAACCTGGAAGTGATTTTGCACAGGAAGCTCTTGATGGTCTTTTTAAAATTCAATCTATTGAACACACTGAAAATAAACCAGAAAGTACATCTGAAGATATATTGGAAACACAAGAAACAACAGTCAAACCAGAAGTTATCGAACCTCCTAAACCAAAGGCAAGAAAAGGTCTTCTTCACAAAACTCCAAAGATTCAAAAATTGGAGATTGTTAAAGAAGAACCTGTAGAAATTAAAGAGGAAGTAGTTGAACAAAAACCAGTAGACTTGAAAAAAGAAGATGAACCAGCACAAGTTGAGAAAGTCATTGGGGAAGAATTAAAAGTAGAAGAAAATAAACCACAACAACAGGAATCTATTTTCCCACAACAGCAGGAATCTATTTTCCCACAACAACAGGAATCTATTTTCCCACAACAACAGGAATCTATTTTCCCACAACAATTTGAAACTACAGAATATCAAAGTAATTTAGAAGAGCCAAATCAAGATGTAAGTGAAGGTCAACCAGAGACATCTGTTACACAGGAAGTTATAGAAGAGCCTAAAGATGATTTGATTTCTTCTAATGAGGCATCTGCCTTAGAATTTGCAACTGTTGAAAATGCTGAGGCTATTAATCCTGCAAATGTAGATCCTGCTTTAGATTTTTCATCTGCATTGGAAATTCAGGCAAAATTAGAAGAAGCTAAAATTGCTGAACTAAGAGCTGAAATAAGGGCTGAATCTGAAGGCATAATAAACGAAGCTGTTTCAAAAGCAGAAAAAATAACTGAAGATGCTTATACAGAAGCAGAAATCATAAAAGAGACTGCAAAAAAAGAGTATGAAGAATTAGAACAAAAATTGAGAGATGAATTAGCTCAAGAGAGAGCTATTATGCTTGCCGAGAGAGAAAGCATGGTCGCAGAGAGAGAAAATATAGTTGCAGAACGAGAACATATGCTTGCAGAGATTGAAGTCTTAAAAGCAGATGTTAAGAAGAAAGCTGAAGAAGAGGCTGCTGAAAAAATAGAAAAGGCTGAAGTTGAAGCAGAAGAAATAAGAAGGCAAGCTGAAGAAGATGCAGAAGAAGCAAGAAAAGAAGGGCAAATATCTGCACAGGTTTTGAGAAAAAGAATTGAAATCGAAGAACGTTATGAAGAGCTTTTATTAAAATTAAATAAAGAGAGAAAGACATTGCGTCTAAAAACTCTCGATGATGCTGAAAAAATAATAAGAGCGGCAGAAAAAAGAAGAGATGAAATTCTTTTAAGAGCTGAAACTGTTTCTGAAAAGATAGAGAGATTGAGTAAAGAAGCTGATGATAAATATGATTCAATATATCAAACAGCTATTGATAACTCTTCTAAGATGATAGAGGATATACGCCAAAAAGCTGAAGAAGAAGGAAGACATATAATAGAACTTGCAAATGAAGAAAAGAAGAGAATTCTTCAAAATGCAAATAACAGGGCAAAAGAGATATTGGACAATGGTCTTGCAAGAACTTATGATGTCTCTGATAATTCAGTAACTAAGATTAAAATGGATTATGGTAGTATAGCAGATGTCACAAGACAGAAAATAGATGAATTTTGTGTTGAACTTCGTAATTCATTTGAAGCAATTTTCAATCAAAATGTTGTTGAGATCAAGAATAAATTTAATGAAAATCTCGACGATGCTATTGAGGAAAATGCAGAATCTATGGGTAAATTTAGCGAATCTTTAAAAGAAGAATTGGCTAAAACAGAAATAGCAGATGTCTTCTCAGATGAAGAAGGACTTGATCCAGTGCCTTTAAATTTATTGAAAGATGTCGAACCAGTTACAGAAATCTTGGAACCTCTTTCAAATAAACTTGAAGATGGTAGTAAAAGTGAATTTCCTCCTACAGAAAATTTGGCAGAGGGAATATTTGGGGAAGAAAATGAGTTTGATATCATAAAAGAATTCCCAGAGCCAACAGAAGAAGAAGTAAAAGCAGAGATAGAAGAAAGAGTTCAAGGATTTGTAGGTGAAGCTTTTGCTGGAATTGATGAAGAGGATGTAGAGAAGACAAGTGAAGAAATTATCAATCAAAATGCAGAAAATCAAAAAAATATTGAAGAACCTGTCCATGAGCAATTAGAAGAACCTATTACAGAACAAATAGAAGATGTTGAGAAAGTCGAAAGTGTAGTAGAATCTGAAAATCAACAGGTAGAAGAAAATTCAGAAAAAGAAATAGAAGATTCTGTTATTGATGATGAAGATTCTGAAGAAGATGACGACGATGATGTTGAAGATATTGTAGAAGAGTCTATACCAGAAGAATTTGTTGATTTTTCTGTAGAAGAAGGACAAGGGCAATTAACTGAACCAGTTGAACAATCATCTGAAGCAAGTGAAGAAAATATCTACAATATAGAAGAAAATTCTGAAGAGAGAGAAGAAGTTATTTCAGATGACACATTTGCAGGAATTCCAAGTGAAGATTCAAGTGATGATGATTATTCATCTGAAGAATCAGATGACGAGGCTTTATCTGATAATGAGCTTAAAGATATTTTCTCAACTTTCATGGATGATGAAGGTGAAGAATAAATAATAAATTTTGAAAAATAAATTAAATGATTATTATCCCTAAGAGACATTTTTTGAATCTTAGGGATAATAAAATTATAGTAAAATTTGGCAGGTGATTAAAATCATGAACAAAATTGGAAAAATTTTATCTTTTGTTTTATTTTTTGTATTGTTTATGTCTATTGCTGTTTTTTCATCTGAGCAAAAATATGTAAAAGTTGTTCCTGCTAAATCTGTTGGTCCATTGACGATTGGAGATTCTTTTTTCAAATATCAAAATACATTTGGAAATCCTGATTTTAGAAAAGAACTTCAAAATGGTGATGTTATTGCTAAGTATAATTCACATGGTCTTATAATCCAATATCAAGGATATACAGGAGAAATGCACTATGTTGGTGTAATGAGTAATAAAATAGGTAAACTTGATTGTCATACGGCTAAGGGAATTCATGTTGGTATGGATAAAAGACAGATAGAAGGTATGCTGGGAGTTCCTGAAAAAGTTATTCAAGTAACTTCCAAAGATGTATATCCAGATTCAGATAAGTTAGCTATATATCCTAAAAAAGGTATTTCATTTCACTATGATATTTATGGAAAATCTGTGATTATGTTTGTTTTTTCTCCTGCTATGTTTGGAAAATAAAAAATATTAAATATGTAGTATAAAATATAGGTGTAAGAGTAAGATATTTTTTGCACCTATGTTTTCATTTGTAAAAAACTAAAAGGATTTTGATAATTTATATAAAACTAAAATATATAATAATATAAATATTTTTGCTTATGCGTTTTGTGCATAAGGGGAGATTATTATGGCAGATAATGTAAAAAAAGATATTGCAAAAGATACTGGTGTTGTTGAACCTAATTTGTATTTATTGCTTGAAGTAACTCCTATTTCAAGTTTTGAAGAAATTCATAAAAGTTATAGAGCTTTGTCAAAGAAATATCATCCTGATCTTTGTGAAGATAAAGAACTTGGTGCTAAAAAAATGAAGGAGATTGTTGCTGCTTTTAATCAATTAAAAGATAAAAATTCTCGTGATCTTTATGATAACAAAAAGATGTTTCAATTTAAAAGCTATAGAAAAGATAGAAGTGGCATGAAGGAAGAGCCTAAGGGTTTTTTTGCTAAACTTTTTTATAAAAAACCTGATGAAAAAGAATTAAAAAAATTAGCAAAAATGGGTGAAAATTTTGCTATGGCTGTTTCATTGGCAAAGACAAAAAGTGCAAATGGAATCTCTGATGCAAGAGATATGTTTAATAATTTGTTGAAGTTGCAACCAAAGAATCCTGATTTATATTTTAATTTGGGGCTTACTTTCTATTTTTCTGGTGATATAGATAATGCTAAAATTTCTTTTCAAAATGCACTTAAATTAGACCCTAATTTTAAAGAGGCTTCAGATATTTTGCAATCTTTTAAAATATAATATAATTTTTAGATTAGTTAATCCCTGTCAATGTAGAAAAAAAAACATTAACAGGGATTTTTTATATTTCATAAGGAGTTATTGAATTTTTCAATCCTCCATTGTCGATGAGAAATGTTTTTTCAAATATTGTTTTTCTTGCTTGTGCCGTTATTCCTTCAAATTGTATTCCTCCAGCTGTCATTTTTAGTGCTTCATCATAAGAAATTCCTATAGGATTAAACTCTTTTTTTAGTCTATCTAATATATATATATGTTCTCCTTCTCCTCCATATATTGATATTGTCTGAGATAGGGGAGAACAAGGGGCTGGATATTCGAGAGTTGATCTTAAGTATATTCTTTTTGTATGACCGTAAGTCAAATTTTTAACTGTTTCGTTAATTTCTCTCCATTCGCCTTTTTTTATATCTATTGGATTTTCAAGTAATATTTTTTTACAAGGTCCAAAAGGTATTAGTTCATACATCAATTTTGCATCTTCATAAGACATTTCACCACATTGTCCAGCTCTATCAGGCATTATTACGCAGACATGGTTTATAGATAAATTTTGACACATTATACAAGTATAACAAATATTTTTTTCTATTGTGTTTTGGTAATTGCATAATATTTTTTTGCTATTTTCAAAATCTATTTCTGAATGTGAAATTTTTGAAGTTATATCTATTTCAAGTCCTCTACAAAAATTTTTAATTTCAGTTTCAGTTTCTTTTATTTTTTGATGTAAAAGCAGACTGTTATCTATTTTTATTTTGTCATTTCCTAAAATGTCATTATCTATTTTTATTTTTTTTGATAGAATAGAATAAATTTTTTTCTTTAAAATATTTGAGTGTATCTTTTTCAATTTTGAGGACGAAATATAAAAAATTAATCCTAAATATTTTTTATTATTGTCTTTAAAATTTATCGTGTTTATTGATTCGTTTATTTTTACATCTATAAAAAAAATAGGATCGGAAAATTTTTCTCCAATCCTTTCATTTGATTTATTCATAAAATTATTTTGATAAAGTATTTACTATTTTATTAAATTCTTGTTCATATTTTTTATCTTTGTCTGCAGTTGTTGTACAAGTGACTATAAACATTACATCTTCTGAAATTATTCCATATTGATACCAAATTGCTTTTGAATACGGCATGGAATATTTTATGCAGAACATAGGATTATTATTTATTTGTCCTATTGTATTTTTTAAGATTTTAAAAGTGCTTGTTTTTAATTGTCTTTCTACATTTGCAGACTGTACTTTTATATCTTTACTATCATATTTTCCCATTCTACGGGTATTAAAAGTTATATTACATTCTTTATTTGAGAATACATCTGTTCCCTCATAAGAAAGAGCTACATCTTTTTCATAACCATTCGGAAGTTGTATTTTATATCCATTTCCCATATCTATTTGTGTTGCATAGGCTATTGAAAAAGCAGATATTGAAAATAAAAATAATATAAGTATTTTTATTGTATTTTTAAACAAATTAAGCCTCCCTGCTAATTTTATTTTCTTAAATTTTAATTCGAGATTCTTTTTGTCTTTCCTTTTAATTTTTATATAGTGGCAGTATAAAAGGATTTTATTCCATTTTTGTATAATTTTTTTAAAAATTTTTTTGGAAAAGATAGATTAGATATGTCAGAAGATGAAACTTTAGAAAATATTTATGAGAATGAAGAAGAAGAGGAACTTATTCAAGTTAGCAATAAGAATCTCTTTCCTAATATTTGTATAATTCAGCTTGTTGCTTTAATTATAGCTATTATATGGGGATATTTTGGAAAGATTTTTTGGTGGAATACTATAAAATTTGATATTTCACTTGTTAATAGCATATATATTGTTATTGGTCTTTTGTTTTTTAATGCAATTTTTTATATATTTCGTAATCAATTAAAATTTATGCATTATGATTGGCTCATAAAATCTGTTTATATTCCTATATTTGGCAAATTTAATATTTGGCAGTGTATTTTTTTATCAATAATTTCTGGATTTTGTGAAGAGGCTCTATTTAGAGGAGTTATGTCTGTTGCTTGGGGAATGATTATTTCTTCTGTTGTTTTTGGTCTTTTACATTTGGGAGATAAGAAATTAATTTTTTCTGGGATTTGGATAGCTATTATTGGTTTTTGTTTTGCTTATATTTATAAAATTACAGGCAATTTAGCTATTTCTATTCTTGCACATTTTTTAAATAATTTTTTCTGTTTTATAGCAGTTAAAATTTTGGCAAAAAAGATAAATTAAATCATATTGAAATTTAATAAAATATTAATTATAAAATTAATTCTTTAAAGAGGATTTTTTAAAATATGATTGAATTAACTTTGTAAAATATATGTGATAGGCGAAAAGATTCTTTGAATTTTTTGGAGGGGTTAATATGATAAAATGTCCCGCCTGTGGATTTGAAAATCAAGATGATTCTGCTTATTGTGAGGAATGTGGAGAAAAGCTATTTATGGCTTCAGATCCAATGGCTTCTGCAGTTATTGAAGAAGATATAGATTCTGAAGTTATGGCTTCTGTATCTATAGAGAATATGGTTTTCCCTTTAGGTAGAACTTATAATAGTATGGGAAGAAGAAGCCCTGCAGATGGAGTTTATCCTGATGTGGATTTAACTGATTTTGATCACGAGGCTTATATTTCCCGTCGTCATGCTCAGATCATTAAGGATGGCAATAGCTATTATTTTGAAGATTTGGGAAGTTCAAATGGAAGTTATCTAAATGGAGAATTTATTACCAAAGGAGCTCGTCAGTTGCTTAAAAATGGTGATCTTCTCAAACTTGGCAAAACAGAATTGGTTTTCAATATAAAATCATAATATTTTTGTTCTTAAGGGGCTGTTTTTTACAGTTCCTTTTTTTTTGCAAACATTATAAAATTTTAAAGGGATATTTTTTTTAATAATGAATTTTGATTTTATGGCTTATTTATAGCTAAATATTTTTTGTTTTATACATCTTATTTCAAATTGATAACTTTTTAATTTTTTTCTTTGAAATAGGATTATAAAAAATTTGTTATTGTTTTTCTACGGAGGCATTTTATATGAAGCTTAAAAGAGCGATTATCGTCGTTGCAGATAGTATGGGATGTGGCTATATGAATGATTCTGCAGATTATGGCGATGCTGGAGCAGATACATTAGGTCATATTGCCGAAACAGTTGGATTAAATATTCCAAATCTCAGACAGATGGGACTTGCAAATATTCGTCCACTTAAAGGAATTGAGCCTGTTGAAAATCCTACTGCTTATTATGGTAAAATAGCAGAGAGATCAAAGGGAAAAGACACAACAACAGGACATTGGGAGATTGCTGGGCTTATAACTGAAAAGCCATTTCCAACATACCCCAATGGTTTTCCAAAAGACCTTATTGAAGAATTTGAAAAACAGACTGGCAAAAAAGTCATAGGTAACTATCCAGCTTCTGGAACAGCTATCATAGCTGATTTAGGAGAAGAGCAGATGAAAACAGGAGCTTTGATTGTTTATACTTCTGCTGATAGTGTTTTTCAGATTGCAGCTCATGAAGAAATAATTCCAATAGAAGATTTATATAAATATTGTGAAATTGCAAGAAAACTTTTAAAGGGAGATCATGCTGTAAGCAGAGTTATTGCAAGACCTTTTATTGGCAAACCAGGCAATTTCACAAGAACTGAAAATAGAAGAGATTTCTCTTTAGAACCTCCTACAGATACATTTCTTGATGTTCTTTCAAAGAAGGGATTTTCTGTAATAGGTGTTGGCAAAATAGAAGATATTTTCTGTCATAGAGGATTGACAGATTCGTATCACACAGGAAACAATCATACTGGACTTGAAAAAACAGAAGAATTGTTAAAAGCTGACACTGGTGCAGGTCTTATATTTGTAAACCTTGTAGATTTCGATATGCTTTATGGACACAGAAGAAATCCAAAAGGTTATGCTGAAGCTATTGAATATATGGATGCATTTATTCCTCGTCTTATTGAAAACATGAAAGATGACGATGCCTTGATTATAACAGCTGATCATGGTTGTGATCCATGTCATACAGGTTCAGACCATACTCGTGAGCATGTTCCACTTCTTTGGTTTATGAAGGGATATAAAGGCGGAGAAATAGGTTATCTTAACACTTACGCAGATATAACTGCAACAATAGCAGATATGTTTGATATGAAAACAGATTTAGCTGGAAAGAGTTTTGCTTCTGTTTTTTCAAAATAAAGTTATAGATAGGGTGTTGATAAATTCTACTTTTATGTATAACTTGCAAAAGTGATTAATTGTAGAGTTTATCACCCCTTAAAAAATAAATGATAATTCCGTAAAAACGGAAATAAAAGCCTCCTTTGTTTGGAGAGTAAATATTTTTTAGGAGTGCCTTGCATGAAGACATTTAGAGATAAGGTAAATGAAAGTGCTGAATTTATAAAATCAAAAATAACAGCACAGCCAGAGATTGGCATGGTTTTGGGATCAGGTCTTGGAGTTCTTGCAGAAGAAGTTGAGGAAAAAATAACTATACCATATAAAGAGATTCCTAATTTCCCAGTTTCTACCGTTGCAGGTCATTCAGGATGTCTTGTTTTCGGTAAAATGGAAGGTAAATATGTCTTGATTCAGAATGGTAGATGGCATTTTTACGAAGGTTATCCAATGTCTGATGTAACATTCTTTATAAGAGTTCTTTTTGAACTCGGAGTCAAAAAACTTTTTGTAACAAATGCAGCAGGCGGAATAAATCCTCTATTTGTTCCAGGAGATTTAATGCTTATTTCTGATCATGTAAATATGATGGGAACAAACCCATTAATTGGACCAAATGATGAACATTTTGGAACAAGATTCCCAGATTTAAGTAAGGCATATACTCCAGAATATAGAGCTATTGCTCTTGAATGTGCTGCTCAGCTTGGAAAAAGAATACATGAAGGTGTTTATATGGGACTTACTGGCCCAAGTTATGAGACACAAGCAGAATTAAGAATGTTCCAAAAATGGGGAGTTGATGCTGTAGGAATGTCAACAGTTCCTGAAGTAATTGTTGCAGCACATTGCGGAATGAAAGTTATAGGAATATCATGTATCACAAATATATTTTCACCTGGTAAGGCAGCAGACCACAAAGAAGTTCTTGAAGCTGCTGAAAAGGTAAAGCCATTTTTTAAGAGCCTTACAAAACTTATCGTATCAAAAATTTAGGAGATTATTTTTATGAAACCTTACGATATTATTTTGAAAAAAAGAGATGGTGGAAAACTTTCCAAAGAAGAAATAGAATTTTTTGTAAATGGATTTACAAAAGGGGAAATTCCAGATTATCAAATGAGTGCATTTCTCATGGCTGTTTTTTTGAAGGGAATGGATGAAGTAGAAACAAGAGATATAACTGTTTCTATGACAAATTCAGGTGATAAAATGGATCTTTCTGATATTGATGGAATTAAAGTTGATAAGCACAGTACAGGTGGAGTAGGGGATACAACAACCCTTCTTATTGGTCCTATTGTTGCTGCAGCTGGTTTAAAATTTGCCAAGATGTCAGGAAGAGGTTTAGGTCATACAGGTGGTACTGTTGATAAATTGGAAGCAATAGAGGGATATAGAACATCTTTGACTGAGAAAGAATTTAAAGATCAAGTCAAAAAGATAGGTCTTGCTGTTATCAGTTCTACAGGTGATATTGCTCCAGCTGATAAAAAGATGTATGCTTTGAGAGATGTAACAGCTACTGTTGATTCTATTCCACTTATTGCTGGTTCTATTATGTCAAAAAAACTTGCTTCTGGTTCTGATGTTATACTTCTTGATGTAAAAGCAGGAAAAGGTGCTTTTATGAAAACTGTTGAAGATGCAAAGAAACTTGCTGAAGCACTTGTTTCAATAGGTAATAGAGCTGGAAAAAAGACAATGGCTGTTATTACTGATATGGATCAGCCATTAAACACACATATTGGAAATGCTCTTGAAGTAAAGGAAGTTTTTGAAACTCTTTCAGGTCAACATAAAAACAGTGCATTGAGAGAAATTTCTGTCTATCTATCTGCAAATTTGATAATGATGGCAGGACTTGCCGATAGTTTAGAAAAAGCTATTGCTATTGCAAATGACATGATAGACAGTGGAAAAGCCAAAGAGAAGATGAGAGAGCTTCTCGAATGTCAGGCTGGTTCTTCTAAGGCCCTTGACGATCCAAGCCTTTTACCAAAAGCTCCTGTTGTTATGCCTGTAAGTCTTGATGTAGATGGATGGATTAAAGAAATAGATGTTCTTGAACTTGGAATAAGTGCAAGAGATCTTGGAGCAGGTAGAATTAAAAAAGAAGATTCTATCGATCCTGCTGTTGGAATCGTTATGAATAAGAGAGTCGGAGATAAGATTTCAAAAGGTGAGACTATTGCATATATTCATGCTTCATCTGAAGAATCTGCAAAAGAAGCTATCGAAAGACTTAAAAAATCAATAACAATTTCTGCAACAGAAGTTGAGCATAAGCCACTTATTTTGGGAAAAGTAGAATAAAGTTTTTTTCCTAAATAAAATTTAGAAAAAAAATTTTTCGGTAAATAAAAAAATTGGTTGAAAAAAATTTTTCTCAACCAATTTTTTATTTTAAGAATTAAAGTGTACCTTTTTTGTTGAATGTTCTGATACATCTTGTACAAAGATGCATTGTTTTTTTAACGCCAGAATTCATTGTAAGAGTAACTTTTTGAATGTTTGGAAGCCAGCGTCTTCTTGTTTTTCTGTGGGAATGGCTGACATTATTTCCACTCATTGGGCTTTTTTTACAATTTTCACATACTGCTGACATTTTTAACTCCTTCTATTAATGCCATTGTGGCAATCATTTTAACATTTAGAATTTCTATACTTAATTATGAAAATGTCTTGCTAATTACATTTTCAATAGAGTATAACACAATTTTTTTAAATATGCAATAGTTTTAAAAAAAAATATATTAATAAATTTTATAATTATTAATATAGTTAAAGAAAAATTAACATTTTGTTTATATATTTTTTTGAAATTATAATATATAATATAAATAATATATTTGGGTGGAGGTATTATATGAACTTCAACATTAATTTTAATATGTCATCTATGCCAATGTTTGGAAATATGGGCATAGGCAATATGATGGGACTTGGCAATATGATGGGATTGGGCTCAATGATGTCTAGCATACCATCTATGTTGCCTATGGATTCATTTGCAGGTAGTGTAGAATCTTTTAACTTCATGAATCCAGCTCAGTTTGCAAGTATGTTCAATGGCTCAAATGCAATAGGAATGCCTGATATGGGATTTGGTTTTATGCCAGGAATGCAGGGGCTTTTTGGTATGCAGCAGGGCGGAATGTTTGGAAATCAAGTTAATAGTTTCCAGATGTTGCAGATGATGCAGATGATGATGCAGATGATGCAAATGATGCAAATGATGATGATGCAGCAGATGATGCAGCAGAATGGTATGGGCATGGGTATGCCTATGCCTATGGGAATGCCTAATATGGGAATGCAGGGTCTTCCATCAGTAGGTGGTGGCTTTGGTGGAGCATTGCCAGTAGGCGGTGGCTTTGGTGGAGCATTACCAGTAGGCGGTGGTGCTTATCCAGCAGCTGGAGCAAATGGTATTCCTTCAGGTGGTGCAAGTGGTAGTGAAGTTGTAGAATATGCAAAAAGATTCTTAGGCATAAATGCAAGAGATTTAAAAGGTGTAATGCCTCACTTCCAAGACGCAGGAAATGCAAGAAAAGACTGTGCTGATTTTGTAAGCTCAGTTCTTCAGAATACAGGCAAATTACAAGGACATTACAATTCAGTTGTAGGTCTTGAAGCTGCTTTGAAACAACAGGGTTGGGTAGAAGTTCCACAAAGTATGGCACAACCAGGTGATGTATATCTCTACACAGGACCAAATGGAAACCATACTGAAATCGTTTCTGAACCAGGAGCAAGAAAATTGATAGGTTCAAACAACAGAAATAAAGATGGTACTCAGGTAGTTTCTTATGGTAATGTAAGCCAAAGCAAGAGACCAAGATTCTATCACAAACCATAATAACATTATTTTGATATAGAAAAATAAAAGTAGTGTGAAAAATATTCGCACTACTTTTTTTATTTAAAATATGTTTCTTTATTTGTATATAAAAAAGTAGCATGAAAATATTCATACTACTTTTTTATGAAAATTATTTTATTTATTAAAAATTACTTTTTCCAAAGAAGTATAGCTGTATCTGTAGCTACTACTATATAAGTATTTTCATTATAAGATTTTATTCTTATTTTGTTGATTCTTGTTTCATTTTTATATGCTTGCATGTTTACTGTTCCAGTTATCAAATCCCAAATTCTTATTGAACAATCTTGAGATACTGTGCATATATATGGCTTATTTGTTGCATAACTTACTGAATATACAGAACCTGTTTGTTTTTCGTACATCTTTTTGATTGGAGATAAGCTATCTGATTTCCAAAGTATGATAACACCATCATCTGCACATGATACAAGCAGTTTATTATTTTGTGCTACAGATAAGTCATTTATTTTTCCAGAATTTAATTGAGTTTTTGCAACTATTGAATTTTCTTCAATATTCCAAGAATGAATTATACCATTTGTGTGACCAGTATATAACAATTTTCCATCAATACTTACAGCCATGGCAGATATTGGAAGTTTGTTATATTTGAATTCTATTTTTTCTTGGTTTAGGTAGTTACATTTTACTATTGTACCATCATCACAACCAACAATGACATAAGGTTCAGAAGGCAATAATACTTTTATTATGTTACAATCTTTTAAAGTAAATTGCTTTATTACACTTAAAGCTCTTGAATCCATTACAGTGCATTCAGATTTTTGAGAATTATAGGCAAAATATAAACCATTTGAACTGAAGTCAAATGTTGATATTCCCTTAAATGTTGTCCTTACTGTAGCTAAAGTTTTTAGATCATTTAAAGATTTTATTTGTATAGTGCCTTTTCTATCTGTAAGACAAATTGTCCCTGCTTGTGGATTGAACAAAAAATCAGATATAAAGCAGTCATTTTCAGATTTTATAAATGGATCTTTAAATTTACTACAATATTCTTTTATTCCTTCTATTGCTTCGTTCTCTGAATTAATATCAGGTTTTTTGTTTAAGTTATCTGAATCTGTTGATTTTTTTTGTTTTATTGTTGGTATATATGGAGCTGATACTTTTGGAGGCTCTATATTTTCTGAAAATAAATTCTTTATGTCATTATTATTTTGACTTTGAGTTCCTACTAATTTTCCTAAATCATATGATTGTTTTGAATCTGATTGAAATGGATTGTTTTGATCAAAAACAGGAAATTCAAGACCAATAGATGACGACAAATTTGCAAATTTTTTAGATAAATCAAGTCTCAAATTGTTTTGAGTTTTACTTATAAATTGATTTATTGCACTATGTGAATTTTGAAGTTCAAATACTTGATTGTTATTATGTGGTTTCTTCAATTCAATAACTTGATTATTGGTAATGTTATTTGAAGGATTAGGAAATTTAATATCAGGAAGATTTGGTAATTGTTTTATATTACTTAATTCCTGATTATTTACCTGATTTAATTGTACACCACCAATAGATGGAACAATATTCTGTTGGTCGAAACGCATTATTTCAGGATTTTTATTTCCCAATCTTGGAGAATCTAACCTTGGAGAATCCAATCTTGGGGAATCCAATCTTGGAGAATCTGCCCTCAATTGTAAATTATTTTCTTTTAATTTACTAAATTCAATTGGATTGTCAATAATAACTTTAGCTTTTGATGAGGTCATATAATAAGCTTCATTTGCTATGACCTCCTTTACAGCATTAAGCATATCTTTAGCAGTTTGCCATCTTTTATGATAGTCTAATTCAAGTGCTTTTAATACAAGGCGATTCACAGTGTCAGAGAGATTTGGTATCATCTCTTTTAATGGTTGAAATTGGAATGGAATTTTAGGAGGAACACCTGAAATTAATTCATGCATTGTTGCTCCAAGAGCATATAAATCTGAACATGGCATAGGATTACCAGTGTACTGCTCAGGAGGAGCATAACCAACTGTTCCAACTTCAGTTTTTGGATCTGTTGATTCTGGAGCAATAGAACGAGCTATTCCAAAATCGATCAAAAATGTTTTGGAATCTTCAGTTCTAACCATTATGTTCCCAGGCTTTATATCTCTGTATATAATAGGTGGATTTCTATGGTGAAGATAATCAAGTATTCCTAAAATATCAGCAATTATATTAAAAACTTGGTCTAAAGGTAATCTTCTATTTTCTTGTTTTCTTAGTATATCGTTTAAATCTTTTCCTGCTATATAATCCATAACAAGATAGAATTTGCCGTCTTCATCAAAAAAGTCGATAACTCTTGGAAGATTTGGATGTGTTAAAGAAGCTAAAAGTGTAGCTTCGCGTTCAAATCTTTCTCTTGCTTCTTCACATTCCTGTTCATTGTCAAAATTTTCCATCATTTCTTTCAATGCCCAGTTTTTGTGTAAGCGTTTATCGAGAACCTCATAGATAGCTCCCATTCCACCTCTTTTTATAGGTCTTATGATTTTGTATCTATTTTGGATTATGATGTTATTATCTTTTTTATCTTCTTTTTTGCTTTCTTTTTCTTGTTTTTTTTCTTGTTTTTTAGGTTGATTCTGATCTTGTTTTTGAGAAGCAATAACTTCTTTTTTATCAGCTTGCTTTCTTTCTATAGGTTTAGGAGTTTCTATAGTTTTTTGTGGAATTTCTACAACAGGAATTTCTGTCTGTATTCTCTCTTTATTATGCGTTAATTTGGATGAAAAAGCAGAAGCAGGAAGAGTCATTTTTTCTTCATACCTTCCGCTTGATGGATTAAAATACCCACTTCTTATGGATTCTGTTCCAAAAGCAGGTGCTTTTTCAAGATTTTTGGGCTTTTGAGAATACGGATTTGGACTTGTTGCTTTTTTTGATGATACTATGCCTGTTAATTCTCCTCCGCATATACTGCATCTCGAATTTGGCGTAGCTTGCGGAAATAATGCTCCGCATTTTTTACATTTTATAAGAGGCATTTCCTATTTTCAAATTCCTTTAGATAAATGAGGATTTTATATATATAGATTTTTGTTTTTATTTTTAATAATCCTGCAAATAATTTGATTTATTTCCCAATATTTTCGCTAAAATCTTTTGTTTTTTCTTTTAAAATTTCTATTTTTTCTTTATATTCTTTCATTATCTTGTCAAAATCATTTTCTTTTTCTTCTGCCATATATTTTGACATTTCTTTTATCATATCTATGGATATGTCCCAGCTTTCAATAGCTGATTCTCTCAAAAGATTCATTGATTCTATTATGGGCATTTGTTGTAAAGATGATTTTATATTTTCAGCTTTTTTTATTATATTTAATAGCTTTTTATTTCCTTCGGTTTTATCTTCGTTAAATGTCAATTCAATTATTGCAAGCTCTGTCTCTTTTGAAATTTCTTGTTGTCTTATTTTTATATCAATGAGATTTTTTCTCATTTTTATATAATCTTCTATATCTTTATTTTCTTCTATATACTCTTCTTCATTGTCTTCTTCACTTTTATTTTTTATTTCATCTGAAAATAAAAAAAATTTTTCAGCTTTTAGAGTGTCATTTATAAAACTGTAAATATCGAATGTTTGAGATTTAAAAAAATCTTTCATTCTTCTTTGATTTTCTGTATCATCTTTTTTGATAAATATTTTCATTTTTTCGATTGAACTTTGTAATTTAGATAATGCTCTTTGAATATTATATAGATATAATATTGTGTCTTTGTTATTTGATGTTATTTTTGTTTGATTTTGTATATTTATTAGTCTTTTTTGTATTTTGTTTAGTTCTGTTATAGCTTCTTTGGGGTATAAAGTACCATCTAAGTATTTTTCAAGAATTTTCTTTGTCTGTCCCATTTCATTTATTGTTTGATTTATTGTTTGATCAACAGCTTGTATTACTTCAAATTTATTATTTTTAGTTTTGGCATTTGCTATTGTTGTAAATAATAAAATAAGTGTTAATATTATTGTAATTTTATTTTTCACTTTATCCTCCATTGTTTATAGCAAAATAAAAGAGTTGCCTAAAATAAGACAACCCATTTACTCTTACCCAAAATTTTAATTTTTTAAACGAAGATATTATTTTTGGCATATATATAATAAATATGCTGTCAGAGAACCTGTAGTATTGAAAATGTCCCAATAAAAATCAGAATTTGTCATAACACGCTCCCTTCCCTTTTTACAGGGGTAAAAAAATCTTCTGAGTACCTTTTTAATATATCATAATTAATTTATTTAATCAAGTGTTTTTAGAAAAAAATTTCGATTTTTTTTTATAAAAAATTATAGATTTTTTAGACATAGATCACATATTTGACATTTTTCACATTCTGGTTTTCTTGCACTACATATTTTTCTCCCATGAGTTATCAAGATATGTGATATATCGATCCATTTATTTTTGGGAATTATTTTCATTAAATCTTTTTCTATTGCTTCTGGAGTTTTTTCTTTTGATAGTCCAATTCTGCCTGCTAACCTTTTTACATGTGTATCAACAGCAATTCCTTCTGCCTTGCCAAAACATTCTCCCAGTGTTACATTTGCTGTTTTTCTTGCAACCCCAGGAAGTCTTAATAAATCTTCCATTGTAGTTGGTAATTCGCCATGAAAATCTTTTAATATTATTTCAGCACTTCCTTTTATTGCTTTTGCTTTATTTCTATAGAATCCAGCACTTTTTATTTCATTCTCTAATTCTTCTTGGGATATTTTACGGAAATCTTCAAGTTTTGGATATTTTTTAAATAATGTTTCGGTTATTATATTTACTCTTACATCTGTACATTGTGCTGAAAGTATGACTGCAAATAATAATTGCCATGGTTCGTTGTAGTTTAATGCACATTTTGTTTGTGGATATATTTTATCTAATTTTTTTAAAAGTTCTTGAATTTGTTTTTTATTTAATAATTTCATAATTTTCCTCGTTTTTTTTGATTTTTTTTATTTCTAAATATCATTATAAAAATCATTCAAAAAGGGAAAATATTTATAAAAAAAGAAAAATGTTTATGTAGTTTTTAGAAATTGCTTTATTATATCCAAAAATTGGTTAGATTATATTAGAAAAAGAAAAAATGGCTAAGTCGAGTAAAAAAGAAAAAATAGAAGAAAATAAAAAAAAATCTTCAATAGGGAATAGTATCTTGGATTTTGAAAAAGATTATACTGTTATTGATATAGAAACAACAGGAGTTAATTTTCGTCAGAGTGAAATTCTTGAAATTGGAGCTGTAAAAGTATCAAATGGTATTATAATAGATAAATTTTCTGAGTTAGTGCGTCCTCAAAATTATTTTTTATGTCCAACTGAATTTGATGATGATTTTTGTTTTGTAAATGGCGAAAAGATTCAATTTGTAAGTGATTTTGTTAGAGATTTGACTGGAATAAAAAATAAAATGCTTGAAAATGCTCGTTCTGAAATTGAAGTTTTGTCTGATTTTGTAAATTTTATTGGTGATGATTTTATAATAGGGCATAATGTGCCATTTGATTTGAAATTTTTATCTGAGGCGAGTTTAAAATATTTTCAAAAACCTATTTTGAATTCTTATTCAGATACCTTAAAAATATCTGTAAAATTGTTGCCAAATATGGAACATCATAAATTAAAAGATTTGGCAGAATTATATAATATTGATTATTCACATGCTCATAGAGCTTTAGAAGATTGTATTATAACTTTTAAATGTTATGAATATATGAAAAAACAGATTTTAGAAGTTTTTGGAAATTATAAAGAATTTGAAATTTATTATAAAACTAAAAGTAAGAAAAAGAAGAAAAATATCCAAAATTTGGTAGAACATCAGAAAATATTGGATATATAGCTAAAACTAAAAAGAGCAATCTAATAATTAAATTATTAGATTGCTCTTTTTAGTTTTAGAAAAATAATAAATTATGCAGGTATTTCTTCTGGAAATTCAAGTTGCATTGCTGGTGTATTTATTTCTGCAACTTCTATTTCACCAGCTCCTGGTGCTGGAAGAAGTTCCATCATTTGTGATTCAGTTTTTGGTTCTGTCTTGAACTCTGTAAGACTTGGTTTTGGCTGTCCAACTTCGTTTACTTGACCTGCTAACATAATTTTTGCAGTTGCTTGGAAATTGACAGGTACATCTGAGAGTATTTCTTCTGGTGTACGATTCATTATTTTTTCAATTTGTTCTGCTCTAATTTTGTCAATTTCAACCTGTTCATTTGCCTTGTTGACTACTTGATCGTTGTTTAGACCAGATGCTTTATCATTTTGATAAACCTGCTGATTTGTTGCCATTGCAAGTTTTCTAAGAGCTTCTTTATTATCTGCTTTTGATTTTAGCTTTTTGGCTTCTGACTCTAAAAGACCAAGTTGTGAGGCTTGATTGAGGTCTTCCATAAGTTCTTTATAATCATAAGAACCTGAGCCATTTGTCTCTTCTGCAGAAGCAGATTTGCCAGCTGATTTGAAAACATTTTTAGAGTTAATGTGAGACATGTTCTGATTTTCAGTTTTTTCTGACTCTTTTGGTTTAGAACCACTTGCCATTGCAGCATGTCCTGCATTGTGTTTCATTCTCATAGCTTTGAGTTTTTGTTCAAAACTATCATCTTCACCAAACATTTGTGTTGCTTGGCTATTGTCTTCGCCGACTTTGTGTTCTTCTTGGTTGTTTTTCTGAAGTTCTTTTTGTTGATCAGCTTTTTGATTTTCTTGAAGTTCTTCAGCATCTTGACTTAGTGTAAGTGCATTTTCTGAAAGGCTTACACCATCTTGCTTTGGCTGAAGTTGTTCTTCCATTTTATTGTTGAATTGTTTTGCTGTTCCTGTTCCTTGTGCAGCAAAACCAGATGTATTTATCATTGCTGATTTGAATTGAGAAGCGGTCATTCCTCCATATGCGCCGATATTCATAATATTGCCTCCCTTGTATATTTTCTTTAGTATTTAGAGATATTATACCACATTATGTCAAAAATTCAATATCAAATTTGTTAACATTATAATACATTTTCTTTACAGATAATAGGAGAAAAATCAATCATTCTAAATATATTTTGAAAATCATTTGTTCTACTTTCTTCCATGAAAAATGGATCATCTATTGTATCAATACTTTTTATTGGATATTTTATATCCTTTTTTATCTCCGTTATTTTTTTGTATCTTAAAAATTTTTCAAGATTGCATTTTTCTGCTTCATATAAAAATCTTTTTGATTCATCTTGTCTTTTCATATGGTCTAAACAAACTGAATAGAGATAAAGTGCTTCAAAGAAATCTTTTTTGGCGTTTAATGCTCGTTCTGCATTTGATTTTGCTAAATCGTATTTTCTCTCTCTTAAAGATAAAACTCCCAAATTATACCAAACTATTGGATTATTTTTATCCATTTCTGCTGCTTTTCTAAATGTATAAGTTGCATCTTGAGTTTCATTCATTTCAAGTTGAATGGCTCCTTTTAATAACCATCCTCTTATATCTTCTTGATTTTTAGCTAAAGCACTTTCTGCACTTGTCAATGCATCTTCTAAATTTCCATATTTTCTACAAATTCTACCTCTTGCAAGCCAAGCATTATGTTGTGAGTTGTCAAGTCTAAGTGCTTTTTCAGCATATTGTTGGGCTTCTATAATACACCCCTTTTCAAGTAGATACATGCTGTAATTTACCAAAGTTGGAATTGAATCACTTGGAATTATCATAGCACTATCAAATGCTTTTTCAGCAGATTCTTTATCTTTCATGCTCCAGAAAGTTGCTCCGTAAAATGTCCACAGAACAGGATTTATTGAATCCAATGTCAGAGCTTGTTTAAAATATTTTATTGCCTGATTATAATTTTTATTTTTATATGAGATAAGACCTAATTTTATTCTTGAATTTTTATCAAAAATATCATAAGAGGCAATTTTGAGAAAATCTTTTTCTGCATCTAATAGATTGCCTTTTTTATATTTATCATTTGCTATTAAATTCATAATGTGCGAATTTGTACTTTTTTCGGCATTATGTGGAAGATATGTATTTATTGGTATTCCTTTGGATAGCAGATATTTATATTGAATTAGATACGGAAGATTTTCATAAAGCCCCCTTAGCGAATCTATATATACTTCTGCTTCAGGATAATCCCCTTTTTGATATAATGCTTCAGCTCTTCCAATCAAAAGCACATCTGATATTGTATGGGTTGGTAAATTGTCATTTGTTCCTGTTATCTTTATGGCTTCATCATAATCTTTTTCATCAGTTAAAATTTTTGACAATATATATTTAGCCATTGGACTATCTTTTACCACTTCAGACTTTAACATTTCTTTGGCTTCTGATTTTTTGCCGAGTTTCATATTACATTCTGCAGTTCCTAATATTGCATTGTAATTTGAAGGATCTAATGATAGAACAGAGGCATGGTAAGTTTTGCCAGCTTCATATCTCCCAAGAATAAAATTTAATGCTCCTTTTATATTTAAAAAGTCCAGCGAATCTTTGTGCTCATGCACTTTGTCTATATACTTATCAAGGAATAATAATGCTGTCAATAGAGCTTTTTGCTTATGTCCAAATTCCATTAATATATTTATATAGTAAATCCATGGTTCAAGAAAATATGGGATAGTGCCGATTATTTTTTTTATCCACAGTTCAATTCTTGATATATTTTGTTTATTTTTATCTTGTAATATTTTGTGTCTATAAAAACCAAATGATTCTGGGCAGGCTTTTATAAATTCTTCAGATAAACTCGATGCTCTTACGGTGTCATGCATTAGTTCGAGTAATTGACTTGCAAAAAAAATACAAGATTTAGCTTCAGGGTATTTTTCAGCACAAGATTGGAATATTGTAAAAGCTTTTGGATAATTTCCCTCTTTATATTCAGTTATACCATCTATCAACATTCCATCTAATGTTTTAGCAAATTTTTTTATTTCCATGTTGTAGAATAGACCTGTATCTTTTTTGCCAGCAAATAGCCTTTTTCCAATGTCGTTTATTAGCTGATTTTTATGATTTTTAGATGATATGTCTGAATAAATTTTTTCTGCGTACTCATTGTGTCCAAGTAACTTTTCTAAAATACACAGATAGGTCATAGCTTTGAGCCTATTTTTTTCATCTTGATCTATTATTTTTTTTAGAATTTTTGAACCATATTCAAGATCACATGTATATATTAGAAATGTATTTAAATCTTTTAAAAGTTGGTCTATTTCTACTTTTTTAGTATCTTCTATTTCTTGTTCTAATTTTTCCAAATATTTCAATTCATTATCTGAGGAGATTGAAAATATTGCTTCAATTCTACTTTCGTCGTCTATATTTGGAAATAGTGTTTTTACAAGAATTGGATTTGAAACTTCCATGTATAATTCTGAAAGAATTAATTTAATTCTTAAATCATCTGGAAATCTTGATATATATCTTGATAATAATTCTATTGCATCTTCTGTATTTCCACTTATTGCCAATATATATGCTTTTCCAAGAATTACTTCTAATGGCACTTTTCCTTTTTCAAATATTCTACTATAACAATTATTTGCTTGTTTTATTTCTCCTATGTGAATATAAGATCGTGCCATGCCAATTATTGCATCTATATTAGATGCTTCCAATGAAATTGATTTTTTAAAAGCATTTATTGCTTCTTTATAAAATCCCAAATAAAATAGACTGTATCCTTTTCCTGTCCAAGCTTCTGCAAAACGAGGGTTTAATTCGTTTGCCTCTGAATATGCATCTTTTGCAAAATCATATTTTTTTTGTTGCATATAGTAATCTCCGAGGAGATTCCAGTTTTCATATTTTTGATTATTTATTTTAAGGGATTGTTCACAAATTGCAATGGCTTCTGAAATTTTGCCTAAATCACCCATTAAATGCCCTTTTATTGAAAGGAGATCTTCATGTTCCGATGTTAAACTTTCTGCTTTTTCTATGCATTTTAATGCTTCATCATATCGTTTGGCCATGCGTAGAACATCGCCTTTAGATAGCCATACTCTCCAATATTTTGGGTGCATTTCAATAAAGCCATCCAAAACTTTTATTGCTTCATCATAATTTTTCATTAATCCAAGGGTTTGTCCTTTGTGGAGAATTGCTGGACTTCTTGGATTTATTTTAATTGCATCATCAAATACTTTGATAGCTTCTGCATAATGTTTTAAATGTTTCAGAGATACTCCTCTTTTTATATAGTCTTCTTCTGAAAAAGTTTCGTTTGATGTCTTTTTAAATTCTGCACCTGATAATTCTTCATATAGAACAGAGAGATCTTGATATATTTCTTCAAAATCTTTGTATCTTTCTTCTCTTTCTTTTGCTACACATTTTTTAAATATGCAATCTATTTCTTCTGTTATGTCTTCATTGTCATTTGCATAGTCAAAAAGTGAAGGTTCTAAATTTAAATGGCGATCAATTATTTCTGAAGGATCTTCATCAAAAAATGGATTTATTCCAGTTAACATTTCACAAAGTATTATTCCAAAAGCATATATGTCACTTTGTGTGGAAGCAAGCGAGCTATCCATAAATAATTCTGGAGCCATATATGGAACTGTTCCTACAACTGCAGCTTTTCCTAAATTGTCATCACTATTACTTTCTTTTGCAAATGAAGCTGTTCCCAAACCGAAATCAGATATTTTTAATACATTTTGTTTATTTATAAAACAGTTTGCAGGTTTTAAATCTCTGTGTATCAGTCCCATCAATGTCCAAGCATATATCATACCATTACAAAGTTGTAGAGAATAATCAATGGCTGTTAAAATAGGAAGTCTTTCTCTTTTAATGATAGCTTCGAGTTCTTCACCATCTATAAACTCAAGAAAAAGGTAAGGTTGACCTTCTCTTAACATTAATCGTTCTGCTTGGACGATATTTTTATGCTTTCCTAATTTTGTCCAAATTTCAGCTTCTTTGATGAATTGATTACAAACCGTTGAATCAAAAATAAATTCATCTTTAAATGTCTTTAGTGCATAGGTCTTTGGCTTTTCTGATAACATATCATCTATTACATATACAATACCCATACCACCAAAGAGTATATTTTTTACTTTATATTGATTGTCTATTTCGGAACCGATTTCGAATTTTTCTCTTTCTGTTGTTGGAGATGAACTTGTATGTAATTCTTTTACAGAATCATTGAATACATCTTCTTTTGCACCTTCAAGTTCTTCTTCAACTTTTGAACAATACTCTATTATTTCGCTTTCTTCTTTTAGATTTGGAAAATCAGTTGAATCATTTTGTATAAAATTTTTTAATGGAGCATCTATATAAGTCCAAGTAAAATTGGAACAGATTTTTTTTACTACATCTATAAAAATAGGGTCTATACTACCGTCAACGGATATTTTTGATAATCTCATACGCATTAAAATTTTGCCATCGGCAACCATTTTAATTGTTCCAATTTTTTCTGCTGGCAGAGATAAAAATCCAACACCTATTTTATCTGTTTTAAATTTTAATATTAATATAGGTTTTAATATGCTTCTATATCCTTTTAAATCAAATATATAAGCATTAGTAATCATATTCCATTGCAGATTTAGTGGTCCATCAGATGTCTTTACTGCGAATTTATCAGGTGTAATATTTAATGCTTTTATTTCAAATATTTTATTTGAATTATTTAAGCTCATAGAATGTCCCCATTTAAAATTATATCTTTTTTCTCTCTTTTTCTTTTCTTTAATCTTTTTAATATCCCTTTTTTTTTATTATTTTAAAATTTTTGCAATGACAGATTCTGTCATTTTAGGGATTTTTTTGATTTTTGGGTAAATTCATAGAGGATATTTTTTATTTATTCTTTAAATTTTATTTTGGGTAAAATTTTGGGCAAAAAGCAATAGTAATATTTAAAAATTTGAGAGGATAAAATGCCAGATTTTGAAAATGTGATATTGGATAATGAATCATTGCCAATAGCTTATAAACATTCTTATAGAGAGAATTTAAAGAAAAATCAAATAAACTCTTTTTATATTCCTGAGACATTTAGAAATGTTCTTGGAACTGGTATTAGTTTGGCAGTTGGTAAGATATACAGAATTGTTGCAATTGGTGCTTCAATTTTTGAAGGACCTTGGGGGGCAAAGAATTTAAAAAGTAAAAATACTGATAAACTTAGAGAATTGGCATTACATAATCAAATCAACGATATCCAGAGAGAATCGCAAAGAAAATCTGAAGAAGCTCAAAAAAAGCTTGAAGAAGAGAGAAGAAGAAGTGCCGAATATATCGAGATGGAAAGACAGAAGAGCCTTGACCAAAACAAAAAGGTCATGGAAACGGCTCAAAAAATGGTTGAAGTAGAGAGAAATAAGAGAGAAGAAGAGAGACTTCAAAAAGAGCAAGAGATAAGATTGGCAGAAGAGGAAAAAAGAAGAATAGAAAATCAAAGAAGACAACTTGAACTTGAAAAACAAGAGATGGTTGATATTATAGCTCGAAAAAATAAGGCTTATGATATGTTGCAGGCTCAATCTGCTCAAGAGTTATATGAACTTCAAAGACATATTGAAGAGGCTCGACGTTTGAAAGATAAAGAGGATATGATAAATATTTTGAACGAGGATATAGATATTCTAATAGATATAACACACAAGTCACTTTTGGATGCAATAGGTCTCGAAAAGGCATTTGTCAGAGTGTTCTCTAAAAATATAAGTATCATTTGTGGTGGTTTGGCTGATGGAGGTGGAAGAAAGAAAAAGGCAAAATGGTTGAATGAATACACAAAAAAAGTCAGACCAAGTGAATTTATTGAGAGAGACAGAAAAAGAGAAAGAAATCAAAAGATAAAAGATATCGTCTTGGCTATAAATAAGGTTATGGAGATGTGGAAACAAAATGGCTAAAGATATAGAAAATGTAATTTTAGACCGAAACGAATTGGTAAATTTTTACAAAGATAAAAATGTAAAAAAAATTGGAAATTTAAAAAAACTTTTAGAATCCAGAAAATCTATATCAGAGATTTTAGATGATAAATATATAACTTTTTCAATAGACCTTGAGGATACTTATACATATTGGAAATCACCTTTTAATAAAGTAACTAATAGGATTGTTGGTCTTTCTGATTCTCTTTTTGAAAATGTACATTTGGTAAAAATAACTTTTTCAGATATTTGCAATATAAAGGAAATAGGTAAAAATTGTTTTAGAAATTCTTTTTTGCAAGATGTAATTCTTCCAAATAGTCTTAAAAAAATAGGTAATGGGGCTTTTGAAAATTGTGAAAATTTGGATAGTGTCAAAATTTCTAAAAGTGTTGAAGAAATAGGGGATTATGCTTTTAGTGGTTGTACTAATTTAAGAC
>CADAWZ010000001.1 GCA_902791745.1 uncultured bacterium | reverse complement strand
CTCCAACAACAAAAACAAAATCAGATTCTTTTGCTAAATTATATGAATCAAGTTGTCTTTTTATAGTCTCTGCACATATTGTATTATAAATATGTAAAACAGGAATTTTACTTACAAGTTCTGTGACTATAGAAATATATTCAGATTTAATTTTTGTAGTTTGTACTACAATGCCAGCTTCTTTTAAATTTGGTAAATTATTTACTTCCTCAATAGAATTAATAATGAAAAAATTATTATCGGTATAACCAATAATACCTTGAATTTCTGGATGTTCTCTTTTTCCAATTATAATAACAGGTATTTTTTTTTCTTTTAAATTATTTACTATATTGTGTATTTTTTTTACAAAAGGACAAGTTGCATCTATCACCTCAAAACCTTTGTTTTTAGCCTCTTCTATAATGTTTGGGTTAACTCCATGAGACCTTATAATTATAAATCCTTTATCAGCTTCATTCAAATTTTTGATACATTTTATTCCCTTTTTTTCAAGATTTTTCACAACTTTTTCATTATGAACAAGAGAACCTAATGTATAACAATTCAAATTTGGATTTTCTTTTTTTATATTTTCAGCTTTTTCAATAGCTCTTTTTACCCCAAAACAAAAACCAATAGATGAACAAATTTTTATCATAAAAATCTAAACCTTAAAACCTAGATTGTTGATAAATATTTATATATTTTTCTGTTTTTTATTAAGTCAATTTATCTATTTCTTTTCTGAATTCTTCTGTTGTTCGCAAAATTGTATCTATATTTTTTGATGTTACAACAGCTCCTATTGCAATGCCAGATGCCCCAATTCTTCTCAAATATTTCACCTGATTTGGTTGAATTTTTCTTTGAGTTGGAATAAATACTGGAATTGAAACAGATGATATTAATTTTTGATAAAAAGAAATATCCTTAACTGTAAGTGGCTGTCCATATTCCTCTGGTGGAATGATTGAGGCTTCAATCATATCTGCCCCTAATTTTTCTATAATTGGAGCATAATCCAATGGATAATGATTGTCAAGAGCAACGCTTTTTGACATTCCATTTATATCGAGATAAGCAGGAGGCATATGATGTGAAAAAATATCAAGATAATCAAATCCACATTTTTTAATTTCTTCCATTTCTTCAAGTGACGCTGTTACTTCAGCCCCAGGTACAATACCGACAGGAATAGAAAGTTCATTTGGAATTTCTTTTATATTTTCTTTTTCTTCTTCCCAAGATTTAAAATGTGTTTTTGAAGCACGATGCGATAATACATTTATATGCACTTTAACTGAATGAGCTCCTGCTGATTCAATGCTTTTAGCCCATTGCAAATTATTTTCAGTAAGACTGACTACAAGTGTCATCTTTTCTTTTAAAGAATCTATAAATCTATATTTTTTCATAATTATTTTCCTGTATTTGGACGGCTTTGTATTATTTCAATATCTTCAGGTTTTTCTGCAAACATTGTAGGTATTTCATAATTTCCAACCGAATCAATTTTCAATTTTCCTTTTATTCTAACTATTCTATTCAAATAGCCATTAATAAAAAATTCTTTAGGTTGCTTTGTACAATGAAATTTTTCAAAATTTTCTGTAAATATACCTATTCTAAATGTGTTCTTTTTGTCTTCATTAAAATATAAATAGATATTTTCTTTTGATGTCATATATACTTCACGTACTTCACCTTCAACTGTTATCTCTTTTCCTATATATTTTTGTGCATCTGTCCAAGGTACAACATCTGGAACATACTTAGCAAAAACTGTAAAATAAATGATTGCTCCTGCTATTGCCATTCCTCCAATTATACCAAAAAATATTGTCAAAATTGTACTGAAATTTTTTTGAGTATTTTCTTTGGAACGGTACGATTTTTCAGATTTTGTTCTATTCGCAGGAAATGCATCTATCATTCCTTGCATTTCCTGTATTCCTCTCATAGCTTCTCTGGCGATTTGTCTTTTTTGTTCAGATTCTTTTTCTTTATCTGTCAATGTAGTAGGAGGTACAACAGTTGTATTTAATTCTGAATTTACTGGAGTTCTTGCAGATTCAATTTTAACTGAAGTTACAGGAGATGATACCAAATAATTCGATCCTTTTAATGCATCCCTCATTTCTGCAATAGTTTGAAACCTATCTTTGGGTTGTACCATTAATGCTTTATCAATAACTTTTGAAAATTGGTCTGTAACATTAGGGTTATAATTTTTTACAGAAGGTATATCAAAAGCATTACATTCTAAAGTTTGACCATTTGTCAAAATATAGTGAAGAGTTGCTCCTATGGTATAAATATCAGACCTTGCATCTGTCAATCCAGCATAATGCTCTGGAGAAGCAGTTACCATAGAGCCCATATGTTCTGTATCTTGATTTTTTTTCTTTTCAACTCTTGCAATACCAAAATCTATAAGTTTTATATGTCCTGTGTCATCAACCATTATATTTTTAGGTTTTAAATCCCTATATATAATAGGAGGATTTTGATTATGTAGATACTCAAAAATATCAAATAGTTGATAAGCCCAATCTCTAACTATTTTTTCATCTATAAAATTGTCATTTCCTTGAGGAAGTTTTCTATCGACAGTAATACCATCTATAAATTCCGTAACCATGTAATAATAACCTGATTCATCGAATAGCTCTATAACCTTTACAATTCCAGGATGATCAAGTCTTTCTAAAGCTGCTTTCTCTTGTATAAGCGAAATTACATTTCTTGAATCTGTAGAAGAAACTTCTTTTATGACATATTTTTTCCCATCTCTGAATCCCCTGTATATAACACTCATTCCTCCACAGGTCATATAACTTATTCTATAACCTCGTAAAACAGTGTTATCAGGAAGAACGAGAATTGGCTGTCCCTCTTCCATTCTGCCATCTGGGGCAGGAACCCTAAATTCCATCAGTTTCCTCCATTTTTTTTATCTTTACTTAATTTTTGGATTTGGTTTATCCCGCATTTCAAGATTTTCTATCCTTGCTTTTACACCTTTTCTATCTTTTGTATCAGGTGATAATTCAAGATATTTTTTGTAAGATTTAATAGCTTCTGTGTTTCTACCATGTCCTTCATAAACAGTAGCTAAATTATAGTAAAAATTTGCATTGTGAGGTTCTTTTTTTATAGCTTCATTTAGAAATAATTCCGCTTTGGTAAAAAGAGCTTTTCTCTTAAAACACAGTGCGAGATTTGAATTTGCTTCTGCATTATCTGGTTCAATCATTAACGCTTGAACAAACCAATCTTCAGCTTCATCATAATCTTCATTCATATATTTAGAAGCACCAAGTATATTTAATATATCTACATTATTTTTACCATTTGGCAAGTCCATTGCTTCAAGAGCTTTATTATATGCTTCTGAATATCTGCCAAGATACATTAGAGATAAAGCCATAGCTTTTTTTAGTAAAAAAGAATTTGAATTTTTTTCTTCAGCAGAATATAATTTTCTATATGCTTTTTCATAAAGCCCTCTATTTAACATAGCAATAGCTTTATTTATTTCAGCAGAAAAATTAGAATTTTTTGAAACTTCTTCTGCTTCATTAAATGAAATTTCTCCACCTTCTTTTTCACCAGAATTGTATTTTAAAACACCTTCATTATTTATGGCTTTTGCATATTTTGGATATTTTATTAAAATTTCATTTAAAATTTTTTTTGCATTTCTTTTATTTCCGTGTTCTGATTCAACTCTTGATTGATTTAATTTTATTTTAACATCATTTGGTTGTATTAAATCAGCCATATTTAAAAGCCTAACGGCTTCTTCGTATTTTCCAATATCAGAACATACCAAAGCATAATTTATCAATCCAGGAACATAATCTGAATCCATAAATTCAAGTTGTTTGCCAAGTGCTTCTGCTTCTTCATATTTTTTCATTATTCTAAGAAGAGCAATTCTGTCTGAAAGCAAAGAAGAATTCTTTTTTTCAAGACTGCATAATCTTGAAAGGGCATGATCTGCTTTTTCATATTCCCCACAAGCCATAGCGACTTTATAATAATTATATAAATCTTTTCTATTAGAACCATATTTTCCGATCTTTTTTTCAAGATTTTGCATTAAAATCTTTTCAGGTGAATCTTCTTTAGCTTCTGTATTATCTTCAGGTTCTAACTCTGTATTATCTTTAGAGTCTAAATTAGTCTTATCCTCAGAATTTAACTTTGTCTCATCTTCAAGTTTTAACTCTGTATTATCTTCAGAATCTAAATTAGTCTTGTCCTCAGAATTTAACTCTGTCTTATCTTCAAGTTTTAACTCTGTATTGATTTCACTTGTTTTTACTTCAATATTATTTTTTACTTTTTCAGTAATATTTACATTATCTGCAAAAACACTTGGAGAAATTAACATGAATATAGCAGTAAATAATAAGATTGTCTTTTTCAAAATTTAATGTTCCTTCCAAAGACTCTTTTTCTCATTTTATTTTGTTTTTTCACTTTTATGGAGATCAATTTTTAAAAATTGATCTCCATAAAATTTTACTATATCAAAAAAGTTACGAAAGCAGAAAAATTATGATTTTAATATTTTTATTTGCTCAGTCAATTTAGATTCCTTGACTTGTGCTTCGGCAAGTCTTGCCTTTTCATTTTCTATAATATTTTGATCTGCATTTTCAATAAAAGCCTTATTTGACAACTTTTTATTTAAAGATTCAACCAATTTTGCTATTTTACTTGCTTCTCTTTCCATATCGGCAATCTGTTTTTCAAGATTATCTATCTCTTCAGCGGATAACAAAATTTGATTTACTCCATACATATATACAAGAGCCTTAGTAACATTATCTTCAGAAGATATTATTATCTCTGCACCTGCAAGAATTTTTATTGTATCAGCATATTTTTTTACAACTTCTAAATAGTTTTCATCTTTTGTTGAAACATTTATTTTTACAATTTTCTTTGGAGCAATACCAGCATCACTTCTCAAACTTCTTATTCCACGAACTGTTTCAAAAACAATTTCTGCAATTTTTTCTTCATTTGCAAAATTAAATTTTTCATCATACTGTGGATAATCTGCTTTCATTATTGAACCTTCGGTTTGGGGAAGTAAATGCCAAAGTTCCTCTGTTATGAAAGGCATTATTGGATGAAGAAGACGTACAAAACTATTCAAAACATACAATAAAATCTGTGCTTGAACAGTTTGACTTCCATTTTCTGATGTAATTATTGGTTTTACTGTTTCGATATATTTATCACAGAAATCATACCAGAAGAATTCAAGTAATTCATCTGCCATTACATCAAATGAATATGTATCATAAGCCTTTTTAGTTGTCATACAAGCTTTGTTTAGTCTTGATAAAATCCATTTATCAAGGTCTGTCATTGCTGAAAAATCAAGTTCTTTTATCTTTATATCTGAAGGGATATTGCTTAAGCAGAATCTTGTTGCATTCCAAACTTTATTTGCAAAATTTCTTGCTGTTTCTACTCTTTCTGCTCTTTCAATTTCTTTTGTTCCTTTTTTATAGTCAACAGGAAATTTAATATCCTGTCCTTGACCTGTCATTTGAGCAAGTGCAAATCTAAGAGCATCTGCACCATATTTGTCAATGAGAACGAGTGGATCAATTCCAGTTCCAAGGGATTTGCTCATTCTCTTTCCGCTCTTATCCATCAATGTTGCATGTACATGTACATCTTCAAAAGGAACTTTGCCTTCAAATTCAAGTCCGAACATTATCATTCTTGCAACCCAAAGGAATATAATATCCCTTGCTGTAATCAAAACTTTTGTTGGATAGAAAAATTCGAGATCTTTTGTTTTATCTGGCCAACCGAGTGTTTCAAGAGGCCAAAGACCTGATGAAAACCAAGTGTCAAGAACATCATCTTCTTGTTTTAGATGTTCACCTGAACATTTTGGACATTTTGTTGGTTCTTCAAGGTATGAATCAACATGACCGCAATCTTCACAAGTCCAAACAGGAATTCTATGTCCCCACCAAAGCTGCCTTGAAATACACCAATCTTTTATATTTTCAAGCCATGTTCTATATGTATTTGCATATCGTGGATGAGTAAATTTAACTTTACCTTCTTTTTCGGCTTCAAGTGCTTTTTTTGCTAAATCATCCATTTTTGCAAACCACTGCCAAGAGAGATAAGGCTCTGTTACTGTATCACAACGGTAACAAACACCTACAGCATTTGTATAATCTTCTACTTTTTCCATTAGACCTGCTTTTTCGAGGTCTTCTGCTATTTTTTCTCTACATTCAAATCTGTCAAGTCCTGCATAAACTCCAGCTTCGTCATTCATACATCCTTTTTCATCAATAACAATATATGTTGGCAAATTGTGGCGTTTACCAACTTCATAATCTGTTGGATCATGTGCAGGAGTAATTTTTAAAGCACCTGTTCCAAAATCTCTTTCAACAACATCGTCAGCAATTACAGGAATTGCTCTATTTGCAATAGGAATTATAACTTCTTTTCCTACAACATTTTTATATCTTTCATCTTCTGGATGTACACATATAGCTGAATCAGCAAGTATCGTTTCAGGTCTTGTTGTTGCTATTGTTATACAACCTTCTTGGTCTTTAAAGTTGTACTTCAAATAGTACAATTTTGATTTTGAATTCTTATGATTTACTTCAAGGTCTGAAAGAGCTGTGCGACATCTTGGACACCAGTTTATAAGTCTGCGTCCTTTGTAGATTATGCCTTTTTTATAAAGTCTGTAAAAAGCCTCTTTTACTGCTCTTGAACAACCTTCGTCCATGGTAAATCTGAGTCTGTCCCAATCACATGAATCACCTAATCTTTTGCACTGTTCTATGATTTGGCTACCATATTGATTTTTCCATTCCCATACTTTTTTTATGAATTCATCTCTACCTAATGTATATCTTGTCTGCCCTTCTTTTCTGATTTTATCTTCAACTTTTTTCTGAGTTGCAATACCAGCATGGTCAGTACCAGGAATCCATACAGCCTCAAATCCCATCATTCTTCTTCCTCTTATGATGATATCTTGAAGTGTGTGATCCATTGCATGTCCCATGTGAAGTTCTCCAGTTACATTTGGAGGAGGTATAACTATTGCAAATGGTGGTTTGTTTGAATTTGAAGTAGCTGAAAATAACTTATTTGAAATCCAATATTCATACCACTTTTTTTCTGCTTCTTTGTAATTATAATTTTTTTCAAGTTCAATATTCATATTTTTTACCCTAACTTTTATATTATAACATATTTTCTAAAGATTTAACATATTTATTTTTTCATCATTATCAGAAAATAAATCGTCATTTCTTGCTTTTCTTTTTCTCATTTCCACTAATTCATCTTGCATCATGGTTAAAAAGTTATTTATAACTTCTGGATCAAATTGAGTTCCTATTGATTCTCTCTTGAGTTTTGCAAGTGCTGATTCATAACTTAATCCTTTTCTATATGGTCTATCTGTCGTAAGTGCATCAAATGCATCTGCAACAGATATTATCTGAGCCCCTCTCGGAATAGCATTTTTTGAAAGATGATGTGGATAACCTTTACCATCCCATCGTTCATGATGAGCTCTTACCATAGCAATTACTTCTCTTGGTAAGCTGCTTATCGGTTCAAGTATTTTTGCAGACATTTCAGGATGCATTTTCATTATATTCCACTCTTCAGAAGTTAATTCGCTTTGCTTATGAAGAATATTATCAGGAGTTGCAATTTTACCAACATCATGCAATGTTGCAGCTCTTTTTATCATTTTTATTTCTTCTTTGGAAAGTCCCATTTTTGTTGCAAGTTTTACAGAAAAATCTCTCACTCTATCAACATGACCATATGTATATTTATCTCTACCTTCAAGAGCTTGTGCAAGACAAGTCATAGTTTCTTCATAACTTATTTCAAGTTGTGAAACATATACAATATTTTTTACTGAAATTGCAACCTCTATGGCAATTAAATTTATAATTTCTTCTTGGTCTTCTGAAAAATCATTGCCATTTATATTATTTATTACCCCAATAGCTCCAAATGCTCTCGAATCATTTTTTGTGATCAATGGAATACAAATGAGATTATATATAGGTTCTTTTATACCATTTATTTTGTAATTGCTTCTTTCTAAATCTTCTCTATGAAGAATTACAGGTTTTCCTTGATTTAAAACAGGTTCTAAGATACTTGAAATTTCTAAGTTTCTAAGTGTTTCATCAGTCATAGAACCTTTGTTTACTTTTAACTTAAAAACTTTATTTTCTATGCTTAAAACAAAAGCACATTTACAGGTAAAATCTTCAAATAACTTTTGAGCCGTCAACGCATATAATTTATTTATATTTTTTGTTCCAGATATTATATCTGAAAATTTATATAATTCTTTATTTTTTTCTACTTCATCTAAATATTTTTCATAAAGTTGATTTAATTCATTATATTTTTCAAGAAATTTATCTTGAATTAATGCAAGTCTCTCATTTAATTTTTGGATAGATAAATCATCATATTTTTGTAATTTATCTATATTTTCAGCTAATTTGTTTATAACCTCATAAGACTCTTTTATAGTTTTAGGCTTATTTTCTATTATGTTCTTAAAAATTTCAGGAATTTGATACTCATCAATAAATCTTCTTTCAGCTTCAAGTTGTTTTAATCTAGTGTCTTTGAGTATATAAACAGGAATTAAAAGAACAAGAAAAGACAGGGCTATATTAGAAATTAAAGTCAAATTCAGTATTGTTGATACTATTAAAATAAGAATAGTAACAACAGCTAAAATATTTATAAGCACTATCTCTCCATAAACAAAGGCATTAACATTTTTTACTCTTATTAAATAATTGTTATAAAAGTATCTTATATATATTATTTTAATTCGTCAGAAATGTTTTATCTCCCTTTAATATAATAATTTTCAAAAAACATACTGAGTGATGTAAGATTCTATTAATGGAAATATGTTTTATAGAATATATAATAAAAAGGAAATTCTATTAAAAGCAAAAATATTATAATTATCATTGCAAAAAATTGGAAAGTGCAAATTATGAAAAGAAGAGAATTTTTAATAAATAGTGCTATTACTGTTGCTGGCTTATCACTTCTTATGGGAACAGGAGAAGCAAAAGAAGTAGCAGGAAAGAAAGGTATAAAAAAAATGAAAAAAAGCATAACACTCAACTATGAAAATATAATGCCATTCATAAATGGAAATGATATTGACAATATCATTCCAAAAGTAAAAGAAGCAAAAAAAATTCTTGTTGAAAAATCTGGAGCTGGTAAAGATTATTTAGGGTGGCTTGATCTTCCTGAGAATTTAAGTCAAGACCTCATCAATGATATAGAAGCAACAGGAAAGAGAATAAGAGAAACAAGCGATATTCTCATTTCAATAGGAATTGGTGGTTCTTACTTAGGAGCAAGAGCAGCAATATCTGCTGTAAATGGAACTTATTCAAATGAATTGTCACTTCTCAATTCAAAAGGTCTTGCAATATGCTATTCAGGTTGTGATATGTCAACATCACATTTGAGATCTCTTCTCGATCTTATCAAAAATAAAAGAGTTTTTGTAAATGTGATTTCTAAATCTGGAACAACAACAGAGCCAGCAATCGCTTTAAGAGTAATCTATGAAGCATTAAAAGACGCTGTTGGCGAAGCAGAAGCAAATAAGAGAATAATTGCAACAACAGATTCTAAAAAAGGTGCATTGAAAACACTTGCAGATTCAAAAGGCTGGAAGAGATTCATTGTTCCTGATGATGTTGGTGGTCGTTACAGTGTACTTACACCAGTTGGTCTTCTCCCAATATCTGCAACTGGAATGGATATAAAGGCAATGCTTCAAGGTGCAAAAGATGCAAGAGAAGATGCAAAAGAAGATGACATTAAGAAGAATATAGCCTGCTTATATGTAGCTCTCAGAAATATTCTTTACAAAAAAGGCAAAAAAGTTGAAATAATGTCAACATTTGAAGATGGACTTCACTATTTTGGCGAATGGTGGAAACAACTCTATGGAGAAAGTGAAGGAAAAGAAAACAGAGGTATTTACCCTGACAGTCTTGATTTCTCAACAGATCTTCACTCTATGGGACAATATATTCAAGAAGGCGAAAGAATGTTGATGGAAACATTTATTGATGTAGAAAGTGGCAAATACGATATTAAAGTTCCACATGCTGAAACAAATGATGACGGTCTTGGATATCTCGAAGGCAAAACATTAAGATATGTTAACAGAACTGCTCTAAAAGGTACAGCTGAAGCCCACAAAGACGGTGGAGTTCCAAACATGACATTTGTTGTCCCTGAAATAGATGAATACTATTTGGGTTACCTATTCTATATGTTTGAATATGCCTGTGGAGTAAGTGGATATATGGGAAATGTAAACCCATTTAACCAGCCTGGTGTTGAAGCATACAAAAAGAATATGTTTCGCCTCTTAGGTAAACCTAGTTCTAAATAATATAGATTGATAAATAATAATTAATAAACATATTATAGATTAAATATAATATCTAAGTTTTTGATGGAATTTTAAATATATTTAAAAAAAATAAAAACGGAATCTGCAAAGAAAACAGATTCCGTTTTTTTACTAATTAAATAATTATGTATTATCTTCTTTTTCTTCTTATAATTCTTTTTCTTCTTGCTGGTCTTTCTTCTTCATCGTCATCAGACTCTTCTTTTCTTGCTTTTTTAGGTTTATCAATATAATCATCTTCATTTTCTGGAGGAAGTTCTTCTGCTAATTCTTCTGCTCTTTTCTTAGCAAGTCTTTTTAGTCTTCTTTCTTCTACTGCCTCTTTTCTGGCTTCTATTTCCTCTTCTGTTTCAAAAGCAGTATTATTCTTTACAAAAGTCTCAAATAAAGCAAGTAAAGAAGGAACAAGGAATATTGAAGAATAAGCACCAGCTGTACAACCTATCAAAAGAGCAAAAGCAAAATTCTTTAATGTTGCTCCACCAAAGAAATAAAGTGCAAATAATGTAATCAAAACAGTCAATGTTGTATTGACACTTCTTGTCATAGTTTGGTTACAAGAAGTATTTGCAATTTCTGGGAATGACTTTCCAGCAAGGAATCTCAAATTTTCTCTTATTCTATCAAAAATAACGATAGAATTCATAACAGAATATCCTATAATCGTCATCATAGCAGATACAAATGGAGAATCAAATTCAAGATCCATTAATGCATAGATACCTAACATCAAAACCAAATCGTGGAAAAGACCTATATCTGCAACTGCACCATAATGCCATTTTTTGTTAAATCTTATTGTAATATAAACTAATTGAAGAACAAGGGCAACAACAAGAGCAAGTAATGCTTTACTTGAAAGTTCTTTACCAATTGAAGGACCTATACTTTCTTTTTTGAAGATATACAAATTTCCTGAATTTTCAGTTACTTTTACAAGTAAATGAGAAATTTCAGTATCTCCTAAGCCTACATCATCTTCAGTAACTTTATTTTTTACATTCTCTTCAGGTTTATCTTCTACTTTTTTACCAGAAGAAACTGTTGCAATTCTGACAAATGCAGCATTGAATGTATCTTTAGCATCAACCTTATGTGGATTGGAAACAGTAACTGAATCTAAAACTAAATTCTCATTAAATGAAGTAAGAATATCTTCAAAATTCTTTGGATCAGCAAGAACAACTATTCTTTTTACTTCTTTTTGTTCTTCATCTTTGTTTGCTTTTTCATCTTTTGGTTGTTCTACTTGTTCTGTAGATGTTTCTTCAGAATCAAGTTCTTCTGTTGTAAAAAGTTCTTGTGATGTTTCTACATCGAAAGAATATTTTACTTTTCCATTTTCTTCAACAATAGAATTTTCATCAACTCTTATTTTAGGAAGACGACTAAATAAAACAGCTGAAAGTCCTTTTACTTCTTCTTTAGTTAAAGTACCATTCTTTTTTGCCAAAACCATATTTATGGTATTCATATCATTTTGGTATTCCATAATTCTTGGAGAACCTTCTGGCTGAACTGTAGGAGTTTTTAATTCTTTGTCAAGCAACCCTTTGGCTTTCATCTCCTCATTATAAGAATTAACAGATTTTGTAATAATCTCAGATATTTTGCTTTTTTCAATTGATTGTGGAAAACCTATTTCAATCATTGTTCCACCAGTGAATTCAAGAGAAAAATTCATTGTCTTAGTTGAAAATTTATAGATAATCACACCTAAAAGAATCACGCATATAAGACCAGAAATTGTTAAAAACCAATTTTTATTATCAATTATCTTTAATGGATTTTTACGAAACCTTGTTGTATAAATAGAAAGACCAGTAAGGGCAAGAATTATACAAATCATAATAATCCAATTACTTGAATTTGTATTTGAAAAAATATCAAAAGTCATTTCTTATCCCTCCTCTATTCACCATACATTTTTCTATTATTTGTAAAAATATTATTTAGGAAAAATGTATCTAAAAATACTTTTGTTCCAGCTGTATTGGTTATAAGACTCCAGAAAGTACCTATCATCAAAGTTAGACCAAAACCTTTCATTGAAGTAGCTCCAAGGGCATAGATGATCCAAGCTCCAATAAATGTGGTAACATGGCTATCTAAAATAGATACAAAAGCTCTCTTAAATCCAATATCTATGGATTTTTCAAGACTTTTTTCATCCCAAAGTTCTTCTTTGATTCTCTCAAAAATTAGAACATTTGCATCGACCGCCATACCGATTGCAAGAATAAATCCAGCAATACCAGGAAGAGTCATTACAAATCCACCAACAACCATTGTCGCAAGACTTACTATTGTATAAACAATCAATGCTAAATCAGCTGTAAGACCTGGAAGTCTGTAATAATAAAGCATAAATAAACCAACTATTATAAGACCAACAATTCCAGCTTCAAGGCTCGATGTCAAAGACTTTTGTCCCAACATAGGATCAACTGTCATGCTTTCAAGAATTTTAACATTTGCCCTTAGAGAACCCGAATTCATCAAAACTCTTAAATTTTCGCATTCTTCAGGAGTCATGTTCTCACCGCTTATTGTACAACTTCCAGTTAAAATAGCTTGCTGAACAACAGGAGCGCTTATCTCCTTTTTATCAAAATAAATTGCTATAGGTCTTTTGATATTCCTTTTTGTAACCTCACCAAATCTTTTTGCACCTTTTTGGTTAAATTCTAAAGAAACATAAGATTTTCCAGCCTGATCTATTCCAACTTTTGCTGAATTTGGTTTTAAATCTGCTCCAGTTAATACAGTTTTCCATCTATTTGATCTAATATCTTGTTCTTTAAATTCCAAAAGACCAACTTTTTTTACAAGTTCTTCTGCTCTTCTAACATCTGTCTCTTCAGGAATTTCAATAATAAGACGGTCTTCGCCCTCTTTTTGAATCAAAATTTCCTTATTGCCTTCTGGGTTCAAACGCTTTTCAAAAACACCTATAGAGTTTTCAATAATATCATCTGTAATAGGTATAGGTTGATTTGTAGAATAATCTATAGTAGGCAATAATTGAACTGCTATATGTGTTCCAGATCTCAAATCAAGACCGAGTTTTATATTTACTTTTTTTGTATTTGGATTGTAAATTAAAAAACAACTTGCAACTGTTATAACGATAACAATAAGCAAATAAATCCAATTTTTGACTTGCTTAGTCATAAATTTCCCCTTTCTATAAAATTAAATAAATATATTTATTTTATAATTTTCTCTAATCAACTCTTTCAGCATCACTAAAATATTTTTCAAGAAAATCTTTTCTAAATTGTTCAAATCTATTTTCTGAAATAGCCTCTCTAATATTTTTCATCAAATTGTATAAAAATGTAAGATTATGTATAGAGGCTAATTCTGGTCCCAACATTTCATCGGCCAAAAATAAATGGCGAAGATATGCTCTTGAAAAATTTTTACAAGTATAGCAATCACAAGTTTCGTCAACAGGTAAATCTGAAGATTTATGCTTTGCATTTCTTATAATGAGTTTACCGTAAGGTGTCAACATTGCCCCTGTTCTTGCCATTCTCGTTGGAAGTACACAATCAAACATATCTATACCTCTTGCAACGCCCTCAACTAAATCCTCTGGACTACCAACACCCATTAAATATCGAGGTTTATCTTCAGGTATATACTGTGTAGTTTGCTCTAAAACAGAATACATAACTGGCTTTTCTTCTCCAACGCTCAAACCACCTACTGAAAAACCAGAAAAAGAACCTTGTGCAAGAGTTTCTGCACTTACTTTTCTCAAATCAGGGTACACTCCACCTTGTACAATTCCAAAAAGATGTTGTGAAGTTGTTTTTGCTTTGAGGCACCTAAAAGCCCAGTCATGTGTTCTTTTTAAAGATTTTTCTACATAATCATGAGATGATTCAGGAGGGACACATTCATCAATAGGCATCATTATATCACTTCCAAATGCTTCTTGAAAAGCAATCACATTTTCAGGAGAAAACATATGTTTTGAACCATCAATATGACTTCTAAAAGTTACCCCCTCATCACTTAAAGAAATACGGTCTCTCATACTAAATACTTGAAAACCGCCACTGTCTGTTAATATCCCTCTTTTCCAATTCATAAATTTGTGAAGTCCACCCATGGCTTTTATTAACTCATGACCAGGTCTTAAATATAAATGATATGTATTGGATAAAATAATATTAAATCCTATATTTTCAATTTCTTTAGGTAAAAGTCCCTTAACAGTTGCCTGAGTACCAACAGGCATAAAAACAGGTGTTTCTGCAGTAAATCTATCCGTTTTTAAAACTCCAAGTCTTGCAGAACCTTCCTTTTTCTTTAAAGTAAAAAATTGCTCTGTCATAAAATAACAAATATTCCTTATCTATGTTATAATTAGTCAAATATATGCCAAATCTCAGATTTTAGACATAATAATTAATAGCCCTAAATCTGAGATTCAAAAAATTTAATATATTTAATTTTATTTCTTCCCTATACTACCTGTCAATGTTCTTATAGGAATCATACTATATGGATGAGAAGAAAGGTATTCTATTTTATCTTCAATAGTAGCTATTACTCCAATGCCATTTACTCTTCCGCCCTTTTTATGTACAGCATCAATTATTATTCTCAATGTATAACCAGAACCTATAAACTCATCTAAAATATAAATATTTTTATCTGTAAAATCAATATCAGGATAAAATTCAACTTTTTTAACTGTAACAGTACCATCAGAATTTTTAACTTTATCCCTTCTTGCTTCTACAGCAGTTTTTTCCTTCATAGTATATACAAATCTTGAAATTAATTCTCCAGCATGATCAACAACCAAGACAATATCTGTATTTTGCCATGGCATCATAGCAAGTGAAGCACATATACCCGCATATTCAGATTGCTTTCTAAAATCATTTCTTGCTTCTGGAGACAAATTAGCAAAATGCTTAAAATCAGTCTTAGGATGAAGTAAAACTGTTGCAGAATATCCATCAAAACAACCAAGTTTTTTCTCATCAGAAGGATGAACTCCAACTAATGAAATCCTCAAATCAAAAGAGTCAGAATCCTTTTTAAAAACAGTTCCACCTTCTATATATCCTGGCATAGACTGTGTTATTTCTGGTATATAAATAGACTCCATATCAAAGCCTCACAAATTAATATCAATAAAAATTCATTCTTTAAGAAATATCTATAGCAGATTTTGCAACTGTAGCTGTTGCTTTATTAATAAGATTAAGCATGTCGTCATATTCCTTAAAAAATATAGAATCAACATAAGCTGTTATATCTTTCCTATTTCCTTTTTTATCAGGAATTACTCCATTTAAAATAAGCCATTTATAGCCTAAAAAACTTGAACTTTCAGGTTGCAATTCACGCCAATGGGTGTTAAAACGAATATTACCATTTGAATATTCACAATAAATTGGAGTTAAAACAATTGTTTTATTTGAGTTACTAAGTAATACCAATAATGTTGATATAAAAATTAATAGAAATGAAGTACCAAGAGTTGCCGTGATAACAATTCGTCCTTCGTCTATAGGTGGTATTTTTTCATACAACATCATATCCTTTAGAAAGAAGAAAAGATAAACAAGCAAAAGAGAACCCATAATTAATATATACTTAGAAGGCTTTGCATTGTATGTTTTTTTCATTTCTTTAGGTTTAGTTTTTTGGTTGACTCTTTTAAACATAAGTACCCAGCCTTTTTTAGTAAATAATTTGATTTTTATATTTTTTGAAATATATAATAAATTGAATAGAATAATTTCTTTCAAATATTATATAAATCCTTTTTTAAAGGGAAAATAAGATTAAATAAAGAAATTTGTAAAAATTAATTTACACTTAGGAAATTATTTTATGAGAGATTATAATAATTACATAACATCAGAAATAAGAGAAGCATTTCAAGCAACAGGGTTACTTTTTTTAATAAGAAAAGATATAGAAAGAGCTTCTGAATTAATTTTAAATTCAATAATTTCAGGCGGAAAAGTTATGATCTGCGGAAATGGAGGAAGTGCAGCTGATTCACAGCACATGGCCGCTGAATTAGTTGGCAGATTTGAAAAGAATAGAAAAGGAATGCCAGCAATAGCACTTTCAACAGATACATCAAATATAACATCAATTGCAAATGATTATTCATTTGCAAATATATACAAAAGACAAGTTGAAGCATTGGGGAAAAAAGAAGATGTATTAATCGGAATAACTACATCTGGAAATTCTGAAAATATAGTTGAAGCATTAAAATTTGCAAAAGAAAAAGGAATAAAAACAATATCGTTTTCTGGTTCTTCAAATGGAAAGGTAGACATTTATTCTGATATTAAAATAAAAGTACCGTCTTCAAGAACTTGTAGAATTCAAGAACTTCATGGAATAATAATTCATATAATCTGTGGAATAATAGAACAAGAAATATCAAAAATAAGTGAAAATTCTTTAGAAACACCAGAATCAAATAATTCTATAGATATACCACCTTTTATAAAAAGTGATGAAACATCAAAATCTCTCAATATTGCAATATTTACAAATGCCTATAAACCTATAATAAGTGGAGTTGTAAATTGTATTGATTTAATGAGGAAAAACTTGCAGAAAAAAGGTCATAATGTATATATATTTGCACCAAATTTTCAAGATTATGAAGATCCGAAAGATGAAAATGTTTTTAGATATCCTTCACTAAATTTAACAAATAAAGTTAAATATCCAATTCCATTGCCATTTTATCCCAAAGCCGAAAAATTTTTGTCTGAGAACCAGATAGATATAATACATTGCCATCATCCATTTATATTGGGAGAAGAAGGAGCAAAATGGGCAACAAAATTAAATGTTCCACTATTTTTTACATTTCACACTCAATATGAAATGTATTCACATTATATTCCATTACCTCAAGACTTTGTAAAATCTGTCTCAAAAAGCGTTGTATTCTCATTTACAAAAAAATGTTCTGTTATAATAACTCCTGGAACAGCTATTGTTGATTTAATTAAAAATGACTATGGCATAACACAAAATGTGATATACATGAAAAATTCAATAGATTTAGATGATTTTCAAAATCCAAATAGAGAAATAATAAGAAAAAAATATGAAATAAAAGATGATGAAAAACTTCTTATTTATGTAGGAAGAATGGCACCTGAAAAAAATATTCCATTTATGCTCGATTCTTTCAAGAAAATTTCAGATAAAATATCTTCAAAATTATTGATTGTTGGAGAAGGTTCAGAATATGAAAATTTAAAACAATATGCAAACGAGCATCAACTTGAAGATAAAGTAATATTCACAGGAAGAATTGAATATAAAGACATTCCAAATTATTATGGAGCTTCAGATTTATTTATAATGACATCTAAAACAGAAGTAAAACCTCTTGCTCTTTTGGAAGCAATGGCAACAGGTCTTCCTGTTGTAGCTATTTCAGCTTGTGGAGCTTCAGACACAATAATAGATGGTGTAAATGGATATTTAACATCTGAAGATAGAGATGAATTTGCCAGCAAAGTCTTAGAAATTTTAAATGATGATCAAAAATTAAAAAATATGAGTAATGAAAGTATAAAAATAGCTGAATCTTACTCAGCAGATAAAATGACAGATAAGTTAATAGAACTGTACAGAGAAGAAATAAGAAAAATGAGAAGAATAAGATAAAATTTAGAGGCAATATGACCATTCAAAATATGACTGAATATATATTTCCATTGATATTAATAATAGCAGCAACATTGTTAAATATAAATGAAAATAAAAATAAGATCGCTTTATCTGATCCTCAAAATAGAGTTCGCAATGTCAGAAGAAAAATAGGAATATTTATAATGTTTTTGACAGCATTATTAATAACAGTTGGAATATATGAGTTACAAAAGCATAATTTTAATTTACTTGTATGGGTATTAGCAGGACTAAGTTTAATTTGTATAACAGCTATTGGTATTTGGGATATAATAAGTGAAACAAGTAAATTGAGGAAAAATATAACTAAAGAGTGTGAAATAGATTATAACAATTTAATTGAAGAATTAAAAAAAGCTGAAAAAAGAGAAAAAGAAGAAAAGAAAACAAGAAAGAAAAAGAAAAAAAATGTCAAAAATGAAAATATTGACAGTGAAAAAAATTAAGTGTATAATTGACCGAATGGTTAAAATTTAAATTGAAAGGCAAAAAATATGGCTTTAAGACCTATAAGACTTCTTGGCGATGATGTATTAAGAAAGAAAGCCAAAAAAGTAGAAAAAATAAATACATTTATAAAAAATTTACTTGATGATATGGCTGATACAATGTATAAAAATAATGGTGTTGGATTGGCTGGAAATCAAGTAGGAGTATTAAAAAGAGTTATAGTTGTAGATGATGGAAATGGTCTTCTACAGCTCATAAATCCTGTTATTACAGAAAAAGAAGGCACACAATGTGGAGAAGAAGGTTGTTTAAGTCTTCCTGATATATATGGAGATGTTGAAAGAGCAGAAAAAGTAAAAGTAAAAGCTCAAAATATAAAGGGAGAATATATAGAAATTGAAGCTACAGGATTACTTGCAAGAATATTTCAACATGAAACAGACCACCTTGATGGAAAAGTTTTTTCTGATTTAGCAACAAATCTCCATGAAGTAAAACCAGATCAAGAAGTAAAAGAAGAAATACCTATGAAAGAACTCGATACTAAAGAAATAGGAATGGAGAAAAAAGATGAAAATTAATTTCTTTGGTTCAGAAAAATTTTCTCTTTATATTCTTGAAAAATTATTTAAATCAAATTTTGAAATAGTATCAATAACAACTAAGCCAGATGCTCCTAAAGGTCGTGGTAAAAATAATACTTCAACTGTTGTCTCTGATTTTGGTTTAGAACATGGAATAAAAGTTTTAAAACCAGCGAAACTAAAAGCAGAAGAATATATCCAAGACTTTAAAAATATAAATGCTGATTTATCTGTTGTATGTTCTTATGGGAAAATACTTCCTAAAGAAATATTAGAAGCTACTCCAAAGGGATGTATAAATGTACATCCTTCAATGCTTCCTAAATATAGAGGAGCAACTCCTATAGAATCGGCGTTAAAAATGGGAGAAAAAGAAACAGGAGTATCCATATTTTATATGGACGAAGGTTGTGATACAGGAGATATAATAATACAAGAAAAATTTAGTATAGATAAAGATGACACAAGAGAAACTTTAAGAGAAAAATTAGCTCCTTTTGCTTCAGATTTAACATTACAGGCAGTAAAACTGATAGAAAATGGAACAGCAAAAAGAATTAAACAAATTGATTCTGAAGCCTCATATACAAAACTTATAAAAAATGAAGATATGGAAATAAACTGGGACATGACTTCTGAAGAGATAAAGAATCACATAAGATCAATTTGGACAGAACCTGGAGCGAGAACAACTTTTAGAGGGAAAAACTTAATCATTGGTCCTGTTCAAATAATTGATGAAAAATCAGATTTGGAACCAGGAACAGTTATAAAGACAATAAAAAATAAAGGAATCTGTATTGCATCGCAAGATGGAACAATCCTTTTGGGAGATGTAAAACCAGAAGGTAAAAAAATAATGACTTCTTGGCAATTTGCCTGCGGATGTCAACCAAAAACTGGTGAAAAAATAGGAAAGGTAAAAGAATGAGAAAAACAACTATTTTTACATTAATAATATTCATTGTATCAATTTGTATTTGTTTTTCAACTGTAAATGCTCAAAATAATAAAAAACAAAATACAAACAATGAAAAAAAGACAGTAGTAGCCCCAGCTGTAAAACCTAATCCTGAACATTTAAAAACTTGTAAAGACAGAATACAAGTTATTTCTATGGCGATCGAATTATGGGCAAATGATCATAATGGAAAATTGCCAACAAAAGAAGAGTTTATTTCTGAAGATTTTTTTAATTATATTGTAAAAACAGGCAGTGGAACTGGTCAAAAAACTATGTATTGTTGTGATGAAGAAAATACATACCAATATTTTCCATTAGGTAACAATTACATGATAAAATGTCCAAATCCATGGCTTCATAATGCTTCTGCATATTATTTTAATAAAAATGAAGGTAATGTAACAGCAAAGGGAACTCCTGTCGAAGAAAAAAAGATTAAAGAAATAAGAGAAGAAAATAAAAAAACTATATTCAATACAACTGGAATAAAAAAGAATGCAGAAGAACGAAAAAAAGCTGAAAAATTAGCTAAAGAAAAAGTTGAAAAAGAAAGAATTGCTAAAGAGAAGGCTGAAAAAGACAAAATAGCTAAAGAAAAAGCTGAAAAAGACAAAATAGCCAAAGAGAAAGCTGAAAAAGACAAAATAGCCAAAGAGAAAGCTGAAAAAGACAAAATAGCTAAAGAGAAAGCTGAAAAAGACAAAATAGCTAAAGAGAAAGCTGAAAAAGACAAAATAGCTAAAGAAAAAGCTGAAAAAGACAAAATAGCTAAAGAGAAAGCTGAAAAAGACAAAATAGCTAAAGAAAAAACTCAAAAACCTATGACTCTTAAAGAAAAAGCTAAATATGAACAAGCAATAAGAGATAAAGTTGTAAAAGGTTTAGGAGTAAAAGCAACTGACAAAAAAGATACTAAAGTTCAAAAAACACCTGAACAGATAGCAAAAGATAAAGCTCAAAAAGAGCAAGCTCTTAGAGATAAAGCATTAAAAGAAAAAAAGGTTAAAGAACAAGAAGCAAAAGATAAAGCATTAAAAGAAAAAGCAGAAAAAGAAAGAATTGCAAAAGAAAAAGCAGAGAAGGAAAAAAAGAAAAATCCAAATGAATTAACTGCTGAAGAAAAAGAAGCAATAATTTCTGTTATAAAAGAATTTTATGATGCTTATGCTTCGAAAGATTTAGATAAAGTAATGGAAATGCAGAAAAATTCTATAGAAGAATCTGCATTAGAATATGAAAAACAAGGAAAGGGTAAAGCCCAAGATGTAAGAGATGCATATAGAGCAGCAACAAAAGAAATAATGGAACATAAGCAATTTAAAATGCTTCCTATAAATCTTTCTGATATAACATTTAGAAAAAAAGGAAAACTTTGCAGAATAACAAGTGTTGTTCCTATTATTGCAACTGACAGGCTTGAAATTGTAGAAGATGGTAAATATTTTTTCATAAGATTGAGAATAGGTGAATTAGTTCTTGAATCTGATGATAACAATAATTGGAAAATAAAAACAATGTATCTCTATTAAAGTGTATAAAAAAATGCTGTGAAAAAATTTTCACAGCATTTTTTTATAATAATTTGCTTTTTATTTTTTATTGTGCTAAAATAAAATATTAAATAATTGTTTTATTTTTTGCTACGCAACTTTTGAGATACAATATGTTCACTTTAAAATTTTTCTCTTTTTATTTATCTAATTTTATTTAAAATAGAGAATATTTCAAGTAGGAGCTTTCTTTTTAGATACTACTACCAAAAAAAGTGATGCAGTTCCAGTATTTTTTCTCCTTTATTGTAAGGAGCTAATTTGCCCGTATTGTACCACACAAAAGTTGCTCTTTCAAATTATTTAACAGCCAACTTAATAACTGCAAAATTAATAATAAAAATCGATTTCTGTGAGTTATACAAACAAAAAACACGGACAAAAAGAATATAAACAAACGATAAAAGTTATGGAAAAGAAAAATTTAAAAGGAATGACAAAAGAAGAATTGTATTCCTTCTTTGAAGAAATTGGTGAAAAATCTTTCAGAGGTCTTCAAATGACCAAACACATGTATCAAAGAGGAATTTCTGATTTTGACGAAATGACCGATTTTGGCAAAAAACTGAGAGATAAATTAAAAAATATTGCATATATTGAAGATATAAAAACTTTGAGGCATCTTATATCTTCACAAAAAGACACAGAAAAATTTCTTTTTGGATTGTCTGACGGAAATTGCCTTGAAAGTGTTATAATGAGTTATGAAGACCATATAGGACCATCGAGATTGACTGCTTGTATATCGACACAAGTTGGTTGTCTAATGGGTTGTTCATTCTGTGCAACAGGAAAAAGTGGTTTTATTAGAAATTTGACAGCAGGTGAAATTGCAGATCAAATAATACAAATGCAAAAAATAATAGCTCCTTCAGAGAGAAGAATTGCAAATGTCGTTATGATGGGCATGGGAGAACCTATGTTAAATTATGACAATGTAATGAAAGCGGTAGATATAATAAATTGTGCTGAAGGAATAGCAATAGGAATGAGACACATAGCTATTTCAACATGTGGCATAATTCCAGGAATAAAAAAACTTGCAAAAGAGGGAATTCAAGTTAAATTGGCAGTATCTCTTCATTCACCATTTAATGAAATACGAAGTAAAATAATGCCAATAAATAAAAAATATCCACTTCCTGAATTGATGAAAGCATTAAAAGAATATCAAGAAATTACAGGACGAAGAATAACTTTTGAATATGCTATGATCGATGGTGTCAATGATGATATAAATTCTGCTGAAGAATTAGCAAGAATACTTGAAGGATTTACTGCCCTTATAAATTTAATTCCATTAAATAATGTAACAGAATATGGAAAAAAAAGAAGCACTGATGAAAAAATAGAAAAATTTAAATCTTTTATGGAAAATAAAGGAATAAGAACAACAATAAGAAAAGAACGTGGAACAGACATAAATGCGGCCTGTGGTCAATTAAGAAAAAAAGTATTAGAAGAACAAGAAAATGAACATAGATAAATCTAATTTAAATGATATATGGAAAAAGTTTAGAAAAAATAAATTGGCAGTAATATCAATGTTTTTGATATTAATTTTCATAATATCAGCTTTTTTTGCTCCAATAATATCACCTTACGATCCAGCATTACAAAATATGTCATATGATGGTATTCCACAACCTCCATCGTTTAAACATCTATTTGGAACAGATAACTATGGAAGAGATTTATTTTCAAGAGCTATATTTGGAACACGAATCTCACTTCTTGTAGGATTTGGAGCAGTAGGTATATATATGTTTATAGGAATTGTACTTGGAGCAATTTCTGGATATTTTGGCGGAATTGTCGATTCACTAATAATGAGAATGTCAGATATAATGTTAAGTATTCCAACTTTTTTCTTTATATTAGCACTTCAAGTACTATTAACTCAATCAGTTTGGAATGTAATTTTGGTGATAGGATTTACAAATTGGGCTGGTCCAACAAGATTGATGAGAGCTCAAGCTCTTTCTTTAAAAGAATCTCTTTTTGTAGAAGCTTCAAAATCTTTTGGTGCAAAAAAAACTCATATAATATTTAGGCATATAATTCCGAATGCAATGTCGCCAATGATTGTTACAGCAACCTTAGGAATTGCTTCTGCTATATTGATGGAATCGACATTGAGTTTTTTAGGATTAGGAGTTCAAGAACCTACTGCAAGTTGGGGAAATATGCTTATGAGAGCTCAAGAATATATGACTACAGCACCTTGGATGGCTATATTTCCTGGAATACTTATAATGCTTCTTGTAATATCATTTAATTTTTTAGGAGATGGACTTAGAGATGCATTTGATCCTAAAACTAATTAAAAAGGTGATGAAATGAGTATAAACATAATACATAATCCAATAACATCAACTGCACTTTTAAAATTGAGAGATAAAAAATCTCATTCAAAATTGTTTAGAGAGGGGCTATTATTATTATCTGAAATAATAGCTTATGAAGCAGGCAAAAAACTAAAAACCAAAAAAGTAAAAGTAAAATCTGTGCTGGAAGATACAGAACAAGACTCAATATCTGATGATATTGTTTTAATTCCTATCCTTAGAGCAGGACTTGGGATGACAAATGGATTTTTAAAAGTCTATGAGAATGCAATAATAGCACCTTTAGGTATGTCAAGAGATCATGAGACATTGTTACCGTCAATGTATTACAGCAACATACCAGAAAATATAAATAAATGCCATTGTTTTATATTAGATCCAATGCTTGCAACTGGTGGAAGTGCATGTTTTGCAATAAATTATATAATTGAAAATTACAAAGTAAGACCTGAAAAAATATCTTTATGTTCAATAACAGCAAGTCCAGAAGGACTGGAAAAAATAAAATCTGAATACCCACAAGTTGATATATACACAATATCAAAAGATAGAGAATTAAATAAGTCTGGTTATATATTACCTGGATTAGGTGATGCAGGAGATAGAATATTTAATACAGTGATCTAAAAAATTGGAAAGAGATATGGAAAAATTTAATTTAAAATTTGAATACATAAGCTATACAACATCAAACCTTGAAAGAACAGTTGATTTTTATGTAAATCATCTTGGATTTCAAAAACAAAACATAAAAAAATCAGAAAAATTTAAAAATAAAAGTGTAATTTTAGAGAAAGATGGTTATAAAATAGAAATTTTAAATCCTGATTACAAAATAGCTCCTTTAAATACAGGAATAAAAATGTTTTGTTTTTCTTGTGAAAACATAGATGAGGCTTATGAAAAAATTTTGCAATTAGGTTATAAAATTCTTTTTGATTTGAATTTTGAAGAAACCTCAAAGTTTTTTATCTACAGAGATCCAAACGGAGTTTTTATAAAATTATTAGCTCATTAAGTTGATTATCGTATTATATTAAACTTTAAAATTGAAAAATAATTTTTAAATAAGGACATAAATTTTATGAGTATAATTTTTGTTCCAATTGATAATAGACCTTGTACAATGATATTCCCCTCTCAACTCGCTGAAATAGGTGGATATAAAATAAAAATTCCTCCAGAAAATTTATTGGGAATATTTAAAAAGCGTGGGGCTTCAAATAAAATATTAAATTGGTTATCTGAAAATACACAAAAAGAAGATATTCTTTTATTATCTCTCGATATGTTGGTTTATGGTGGTCTTGTTGCTTCACGAAATATGAATAATTCCACTACAGAATGTTTAGAAAATGCTAAAAAGTTAGAAGATTTTTTACAAACAAAACCAGCATCAAAAATTATTGTTTTTTCATCAATAATGCGTACACTTCCAACATTTACAAATGAAAAAATTTTACTTCAATCTGAAAAAATAAAAAAGAATATTAAAAAATTATATCCTGTTCCATCTTTATCTGAATTAGAATTTTCTGATACATTAAAAGAAATATCAAAAGATACTGAAATGGGAGATTTTTTTGATGAATATATTTTATGTAGAAAGAGAAATTTTAATATAAATTTAAAAGCTTGTGATTGGAGAAAAAAAAATTTAATAGATAGACTTTTAATTGGTCTTGATGATGTGGTATGTATAGGACCAAATACATTTGAAGCTGAAAAAATAAAATTATTGATGAAAGATGATGAAAAAACAATAGTTTGTAATGGTACAGATGAACTTGCCATGCTTGCTGAGGCAATGATTATAAAAGATGAATTTTCTTTAAATCCAACTTTTGCAGTTCATTATTCATCCGAAGATGGAGCTTTAAAAAATACAATTTATGAAAGCAAACCTATAAAAAATGTTGTTGATGAATATATAAATGCTTCAGGCTGTAAAATCGTAAAGGAAAATGCAGATATAGATTTATTTTGTAAAGTTCATCCGAATGGGCAAAAAGAAACAGAAGTTCAGCATTTAGAAAAAAAAGAAAAAGACGAAATTTTTATAAATAAAATTTCAGAATTTGTCAAAAATAAAAAAAATGTAGCAATTGCAGATGTAAAATATGCAAATGGGGCCGATATACATTTCACAAAAATCTTACTAAAAAAAATAAATCCTTCTTTTTTAATGTCATATGCTGCTTGGAATACTTCAGGAAATACTTTAGGAACAACAATTTCACATGCAATAATAAGATATATTGCAAAAAAAATAAATATATCAAATGATAAAGCACACATAAAATTTATGTTTGAGAGATTTCTCGATGATTACATATATCAAAGTATAATAAGAACAAAAATGAAATTAAAATGTCTTGTAAAAGGCATATCTTCTCTTAATTTAAAAAAACATGAAGAAGAAAAAATTTCTAATAATATAAATAGAGAAATGAAACAACAAGCCGAAAAAATTTCAAAAATTGGATTTAAAAATATTGCCCCTAAATTTGTAAGTGCTAAACTTCCATGGTCAAGGCTTTTTGAAATTTCTATAAAAACAAAATAAAAATAGACTTTGCACAATTACAAAGTCTATTTTTTTGTCATCAAATTTATTTATATTTTGTAATTAGTTTTTTAAGAGCTTCTTCCTCTCTTAAACCACATATTTCAAGTATTTTACCTCTTTTTACAAAAACTAAAGCTGGATAACCGTTAATATTTAGCGATTTTGCAGATTCTACATTTATAATACCATTAATCATTACCATTTTTACATCTTTAACAGCAGAATCTTTTTCAAGATTTCTAAAGACCACTGTTTGTATTTGACATTTTGGACAAGTAGTATTATAAAAACCTACAACAACAAGTTTATCTGAATTTTTATCAAAAACTTCTTTTTGAAAGTTTGAATCATTTAAATCGATTATTTCTGAATATACAGCTGAAGAAAACAAAAACAATGAGATACAAATAAATAAAAAAGTAAAAATATATTTTTTCATTTTATGCAACTAATTCGAATGCTTCGTAGTTATCAGGTACTTGAATTTCATCAAATATATGCAAAGTCTTAGTTGCCTGTGTAACATTATACTTGTTAAAAGCACTGAAACTTACTTGGCTATTATTTTTTGCATCATCTTTTTTACTTGTTTTATTTGTTTTTGCTTCAAAATTTCCAAGAGCATTCAAAATTTCTCTTAAATTTCTGCGTGAATAAAGAGGATTGTTATCTTTTACATATTGTTTATATTCAACATCTACCCATTTTCTTAAATTTTGAGCAAATTTCTTTCTTTGTAATTCTGGACGTTGCTTTGTTTCATTTCCTGCATTAGTCTCATCAAGTGTTTTTGAAAAACTGTGCTGAATCTGTTTTGCATTATCAAGCACACCAGGAGCAGCAGTTCTTTGAGCTTGTTTTGGAGCAACAGATTTCTTAGCTTCTTGTGATTCAGCTGTTTCACCAGCTTTATTTTTTGTATCAAGAACTGTTTCATCAGAAACTCTCTTTCTTGATACTCTTGCTGAAGAAGATTGTTGATTTCTTTGTGCTTTACTTGCTGTTTGTTGTTTTTTTACTCCCGAAGAAGCTGCTTCTTCATCTTCAATTTCTCCACTACCACCTTCAGCAACACCTTCAGATGATTCTCCAATTCTATTTGAATTGCTTCCGCTTTCTTTTGTTATTTGTTTTGCTCCATCAGCTGCCTTATGTGGTATTCCTACCATAGAAGACATCATAGAAATATTATTACTTGTTATTCCTAAATTCATAACAGAAGCCCCCTATTTATAATTATTATTATTAATAGTATAACTATTTTATCCATTTAGGTAAAGAACATTTTTGTAAATTTTTTGTTACATTTGTTAACTAAAATAAAATTAGTTTACAGATTCCATATTTATTTCTTTTACTTTATGTTCTGTTTTATCCCATTTTATTGTATTTTTATTTTTTATTGAATTCCAGTATCCTATTGGAGTAGCTATCAACCAAATTGTATTATAAAACCAGTATATAGGAAATCTAATTAAATCCATAATTTGAAATTTGTCATAAAATTTTAGAAGTCCGCCGATCATGACTCCAGCAAACACAAATAGCATAAAAATATTACTTAATTGAGCTATTTGATGACAAGTATAATATTCAAGATTTGGAAATACAATTAATGTTGAAAGTTGGATATATCCAATCAAAACAATAAGAGTTGCTACAATTCTCATAAGACCAGAAAGACCATCTATTTTTTGGATAAGAGTTAATTTTTTATGAAGCATAACAGGAAAAAAATATTCATATATACATCTAAACATCCCTTCAGCCCATCTAACTCTTTGTCTTATCAAAGGATATATTTTAGTTATTGCTTCTTGCCATATAACAGCATTAGGCACATATCTAACAAAATTTCCTTTTAACAAAAATTTAATAGTTAAATCTTGATCATCTGTTGCAGACATTTCATTCCAACCACCAACATCAATTAACGCTTTTTTTCGTACTATTTGTCCATTTCCTGAAAGTTGCATTATACCACCAAAAATTGCTTTTGATAATTGTAGCATATGGGCATAAATAGTAAATTCATAATCTTGAAGTTTTGCAAGTAAATTTTCATTTTTATTGAAAATTTTCACTCTTCCTTGAACTCCTGCAACATTTTCAGATGAAAAAAATTTCATTGTTTTCGTTAAAAAATCAGGTTCTACTATAGTATCAGCATCAAATACAGCTATATAATCTCCATTTGTATAAGGTACAGCAAAATTTAAAACAGCAGATTTTCCTTTTCTACCAGTTTCTCTGTGTAAAGGAATTAATGTTGAAAATTCTTTTTTAAGACCATTTAGAATTTCAAATGTAGAGTCTGTTGAATTATCATCAACAATTATAACTTCATAATTTGGAGTTCCATCATTTTTTTTATATTCTATTTTAAAAAGAGACCTAACAGTGTTTTCTATAACTAATTCTTCATTTTTTGCAGGAACTAATATTGATACAAAAGGAGTCTCTTTAGTTTGTTCTCCTTCTTTAAATTTGAAAGGAAGACATATAGCCATTGTTCCCATTGTATATAATGAAATTAATAATATAGCAAGTTGATAGGGAGTCATATCTCTTATAGAAAGAGTATATATAAGAATTGCCAATACAATAAATGTCATAATGGCAAAACCAACATTCCAACCAGAGCTGTATTTATCTGTTTGCGTACAATCAAGTTTTTTTGTTGATTTTATGTTTTTCTTTTTTTTAGAGTTATTTTTACTCATCAAACATCCTTTTAAAAAAAAGCAACAAGGGACAAGCCGATTGTCCCTCGGTTCATTTTGCAATTATATTAAAATAAGAAATAATCTACTTGAATTTTAATTGTTTTGACAGAATTATAAAATATCCTTTATTTATGATATTCATTGAAATAAAAACTAAAGAGGATAATTTATTTACTTGTAGAATTAAAATTAATGTTATAAATTGTAAATCCCACGAAAACTGCCTAAACTGCATTTTGAGATTTCGTGGAGTTTTTCATGCTTGGTTGAACTATTTCTCTATAGCAGTTTCATAGTAAAGCAGTAAGAGTTCTCTGATGCATGTTCTAAAACATAAAGGGGGCTCTCTTGATAAAATTTAGATTTGTATATTTATTTTTATTTGTCTCTTTATTTTTTTATGGATTTACAGATGTATTAAAAGCTCAAGAAATAAAAGAAGAGACTAAATCAGATACAACAACTATCATAATAATTGATGGAAATGAAGATTCATTTAATTCTTCAATAATGGGTTCCGTTTCTGATAAGAAAAATTTAGGAGATTGGAGAAAAAGAGCATCTTTAAGTAGTAGAGGTGGAATGATAGTAAATACTGCTAAAAGGTTTATTGGTGTTCCCTATGTTTGGGGAGGAACAACAAGTTCAGGATTTGATTGTTCAGGATTTATAATGAATATATATGGTCGTCATGGTTTAAATATAAAAAGACTTGCTGATGAGCAGTATTATGGTGGGCAGAAAATAGAAAAATCACAACTTGCTGTTGGAGATTTAGTATTTTTTACAACATATGCTCCTGGTGTAAGTCATGTTGGCATATATATTGGTGATAACAAATTTATACATGCATCAAGTAGTAGAGGAGTAACTATAGATAGTCTTGACTCTGAATATTTTAAAAATGCTTATGTAGGTGCTTGTAGGTATTGGTAAATATATTAATGTTTTACCCCTTTTAGGGGTTTTTTTGTTTATATGTGTTTTTTAAAAGGTATTTTTCATAAAATAAAAAAATATTATATTAAATGTATAAAATATAAATTATAAAGAATTGCGGAGGAAGTTCAAGAAATGGCAAGTGTCAGATTGGAAAAAGTAAAGAAGACTTATATGGGATCTCAACCTATAAAAAAGTCTTGGTGGGAATTTTGGAAACGCAGTTCTGAAAAAAGAGAAGTAAAAGTAATAAAAGGAATATCTTTTAACATAAAAGATGGCGAATTTCTTGTTTTAGTTGGACCTTCAGGTTGTGGAAAATCAACGGCATTGAGAATGATTGCTGGACTTGAAGAAATTACAGATGGTAAAATATACATTGGTGGAAAAGTTGTAAATGATGTTTCTGCTAAAGATAGAGATATTGCTATGGTTTTCCAAAGTTATGCACTTTATCCACATATGAATGTATATGAAAATATGGCATTTGGTTTAAAATTGAGAAAATTTTCAAAGGAAGATATAGATAAACGAGTTCATGAAGCAGCAAAAACTCTTGGATTGGAAGATTTGTTGCTTAGAAAGCCAGGAGAATTATCAGGTGGTCAACGTCAGCGTGTTGCGATGGGTAGGGCTATAGTAAGAAAACCAAAAGTTTTTTTAATGGATGAGCCATTAAGTAACCTTGATGCTAAATTGAGAGTTCAGATGAGAGCTGAATTACAAAAATTGCATAAAAAACTTGGTGTAACAACTGTTTATGTGACTCATGATCAAACAGAGGCTATGACTTTAGGTGATAGAATTGTAATTTTAAAAGATGGTATTGTGCAACAAGTTGATACTCCGTTACATCTTTATGATTTTCCTGCTAATAAATTCGTTGCAAGTTTTATTGGAAGTCCTTCAATGAATTTTTCAGAAGCTGTTATGGGAAAGAATGGCGAATTTATAGAAACAGAAAAAATAAAAATAGGTATTCCTAAAGAAAAAAGAGAGGTTATGAAAAAATATCAAGGTAGAAAATTGATATTTGGAATAAGACCAGAACACATACAAGATATAAGATTTGCTCCAGAACATATTAAAGAATATAAGCTTCATGGCACTGTTGAAGTAGCAGAACCTATGGGTTCTGAAATTATGTTGCATATTAAAGTTGGTAATACTATATTTGTAGCAAGAGTTGACTCTCATTCTGCAGTAAAACTTGGAGATGAAATTGATGTCTGTCTTGATATGGATAAAATGCATATTTTTGACATAGAAACAGAATTTAATTTAATATATCCTCCAACACCTGAAACATCTGGAACTGTTTCATCTGAAGAGGAAGACGAAGAAGAAGACGAAGAAGAAGAAGACGAAGAGGAAGAAGAAGACGAAGAAGAAGAGGAAGAAGACGAAGAAGAAGAAGACGAAGAGGAAGAAGAAGACGAAGAAGAAGAGGAAGAAGACGAAGAAGAAGACGAAGAGGAAGAAGAAGACGAAGAGGAAGAGGAAGAAGAAGAAGAAGAGGAAGAAGAGGAAGAAGAGGAAGAAGAGGAAGAAGCAAGAAAGAGAGCTGAAAAAGAGGAAGAAGAAGCAAGAAAGAGAGCTGAAAGAGAGGAAGAAGAAGCAAGAAAGAGAGCTGAAAAAGAGGAAGAAGAGGCAAGAAAAAGAGCCGAAAAAGAGGAAGAAGAGGCAAGAAAAAGAGCCGAAAAAGAGGAAGAAGAAACCAAAAAGAAAGAAGATAATTCACCTTTAACTTCTCATGTCTCATTTAAAGATAAAAGAGTGAAATCAAAACGTAGAAGACATTAAAAAATATTTATAAAAAATCATTGAGTTGTTAACCTCAATGATTTTTTTATTTTGTTTAATTTTAATTTAATTTAAAATGTTCGCTTTTTAATCTTTACTTAATCTGTCTTTTTGTATAATAAATTTATAAATTAAATCTTTGGAGGTTTTTTATATGTCTAACTTAATCGGTGGAATTTCTAACTTGGTAAGTAATGGTATTTCTTCAATATCTTCTTTGGCTCAAAATCCTATAAGTGGTATAACTTCTATGATTTCAGGTCAAGGACAGGGACAAGAAGGTTCTGAAAATCCATTACAGTCAATGATACAAGACAGTCTTTCCCTTTCTTCTGCTGCTTTAAGTAGTTTATCTGGACAGTCTGATCAAAATTCTACATTGAAATCAGCTCTTGAATCTGTTTTAAGTACAGTAAATAGTGGTTCTGATCCTTCATCTTCTATATCAAATCTTCAAAATCTCTACAACCAAGCACAGCAATCAGGGACAAGTATTGATTCGAGTATAGCACAAGCTGTTGAAAAAGCAATAGAAGGAGATTTTCAATCAGCAAGTCAACTTATAAGTAGTGATACATTAGGTAATATTTCACAAGTTGGAACATCATTACTTTCAGGCATTGGTTCAGGTGTTCTTTCATCTATAGGTTCAATGGCATCTTCTGTGTCAAGTTTAATTGGTTTTTAGTTTTATTATAAAAAAAGTGGCTGTATACTTTTTGCAGCCACTTTTTTTATATTTATTGTTCTTCTCTTTCAAATTTGAATAGATGCCTTGTCCATGGTTGTAAGTCGAGATATAATCCTTGCCTACATAATACACATCCATCTCTTTCATATATGTTGGGACCTATTAAATCTACCAATGTACAGTTTTGGTTATCAACTTCTTCGCTTGGTAATGTTACATAACATTGACTTCTAAATGGCGAAAAATTTATTACTACTAAGTAGAAATTTTTTTCAGAACTCCAAGACCATATCAAATAATTTGTATAAGTATAATTTCCTTCCCAAGCACTTCTTTGATGATATAGTCTGTATTTTCCACCGTGAAATTCTTCTTCAGATATTATTTTTAGTAAATTTAGATAATAATTTTGAATATCTTTATTTATTGGCTCTTCAGGTCTTCTCGATAGTTGAACAGGAACTTTTATTTTTTTGCCTTCTATTTCTCCTTCATGAATTAATGAAGCTCCTGGTAGAGATAAAATAGTCAGCAGTGCACTTTTTTGATGTTCTGTTCCAAATACTTTTCCTGCTCTTTCCTCATCATGATTTTCAATAAATCTTATACATTTTTTTTGATATTCATCAAATCCTTTGTTTATATATGAAGAGATTTCTCTAACTTCTCCTCTTTTGAGCCAATCATATAGAGCTTTATCGTAAGTATAGTCAAAACCTAATTCTTGCAATGGTCCTTCTTTCATCCAATAGGCTTCTGCAATAAATATGAAATTTGGATATTCTTTTTTTACTTCTTTTATGGCTTCACTCCAAAATTCGTCATATTCACTTTTTGAATCTTTTTCAGTGAAAAGCTTATCTCCCCATACTTGATATTGTATACCTTTCATTATTAACATAGCCATATCACATCTTATACCATCAGACATAGTAGCTATTTTTTTTATTACTTCAATCATTGCTTTTCTTAAGCCTGTATTGAAATAATTTAATTGTGCGGTATCTGTCCAACCTGGGTAATATGGATCTTTTCCATGTGCAAAAATTTGTGGTTCAGATTCAGATCCAGCATTGAAAAAATTGGCACTATCTTTTATATAATCTGAATATGTACCTTTTACATAATATTCTGGATGTTCTTTTATCCAAGGATGGTCTATTGCAGTATGATTTGGAACGAAATCGAGAATTAATTTTAGACCAATTTTATTTATTTTTTCTCTAAATTTTATTAGTGATTCATTTCCACCTAAAATTTTTGAGACATTGTAACTTTTTACAGCATATGGAGATGATACTATATCTTCTGATTTTAAATCGTTTAAAGTTTTTTTAAATTCTGAAAGTAAACCATTGTGAGTTGCCGCAATTTCTCTTCCTGCTAAAGAAGGTTCCCAAACTCCCATGAGCCATATTGAATCAAAGCCCATTTCTTTTATATTGGATATCTCTTCTTCTGGTACATCGGCAATATCCATGTTGATATTATATTTGTTTGAAATTTCTTTTAACCATATTCTTGTATTTATTTCATATACAGTTGGATTGGTTCTCCAGTTCATGACAAAAACATTCTCCTGTCATATTTATTTAAAATATTATTAATTTGGAAGTTAAATAATTTGAATAGTATAAAATAAAATTCTATTATTTTATTGCCAAGTTAATATAAAATATCATTAAATTTTTACAAAAACATTTTTCTATAAATTTTTTATTTTTCCCTTTATTTGAAAAATGGAGTGTTTCTTAACTTGATTTTTTTTAAAAAATATTGCACATTCATAAAATACATGTTAAAATAATAATACTATCCAAAAATTAAAGTTAAATCAAGACATAACATGTGAAAATATTTTAAGTACCAAAATTAGAAAGGAGATGTTTTTTTTGATTGAAAATGCTCTACCTCCAGCATTTGCTGATATAGATATGACTTATTATCTTCATTATGTCAGCAAAACATCTTCTCCAGATGTATTGGAAAATATTGAATATGCTTCTGATAGTTCTTTTTCTCCAATGAAAAAGACAGTGCTTTTATTAAAATCTGATTCTATAGGTCTTGATGATTCAGAGTTTGGTAAAAAATTAATGGTTGAATTTTTACATGAGATGTATTTGAGTAAAAAGAAGCCAGGAACTGTTATACTTTTAAATACAGCTGTTAAAATACTTGAAAGTTCTACAGGAATGTGCATTTTTTCGTCTCTTGAAAAACAATCTGTAAAAATTTTGATATGTATGACATCAGCTGAAAAATATAAATTAATTGATAAAATTACATTAGGTTCAGTCGTTTTAATGGAAGAAATATTTAGAGAAATAATGGCTGCGACAAAAGTGATATCAATATAATATAGGGGAAATAATATGATTTCAATAGTTGTTCCATGTTATAATGAAGCTGAATCATTGCCATTTTTGACAGATAAAATATTTGAAGTTTTAAAAAAAAATAATATAGATGGTGAATTGGTTGTAGTTGATGATAATTCTCCAGATGGCACAGGTGATGTAGCAGAAAAGCTAAAAGAAAAGTACAATGTAAAAGTTGTTCATAGGGAGGTAAAAGCTGGATTATCAAGTGCTGTCGTAGCTGGACTTAAGGCTTCTTCAGGTGATATATTGGGAGTTATGGATGCAGATTTAAGCCATGATCCTGAGATTATTCCTCGTCTTGTTGAGCCACTTGAAAAAAATAAAGCTCAAGTTTCGATAGGTAGCAGACATGTAAAAGGTGGAGGAAGTGAAAATTGGCCTTTTATAAGAAGATTTATTTCAAAAACTGCAATAATTATGGGGCGTATTGTTACTGATGTAAGAGATGTTACTTCTGGTTATTTCTTTTTTAGAAAAGAAGTAATAGATGGAGTTGATATAAATCCTATTGGTTTTAAAATAGGGCTTGAAATATTTGTAAAAGGAAATTATGAACATTTTATAGAGATTCCATTTATTTTTAAGGATAGGCGTTTTGGTAGTAGCAAACTTGGAAAAGGTGAAGTAATAAATTATATAAAACATTTGTTTGCTTTAAAAAAATTTCTTGCTTCAAATAAAAATAAAAAAAGACCTACTGCTGTTCAGGAAGATTGAAGGGAGAAGTTGTTATGAAATATTTACAATTTAGTATCTTATTTTTGTTTGTGGTTTTATTTTCTTTATCAACTCCTGTTTACTCTGCATACCCACCAAGTCAGGAATCTGCTGTTGTCAGTGCAGTGAAAAAGGCAAAGCCATCTGTTGTTAAAATTAAAACTACTTCAAAAGATGGTAGAACTGGAGGCGGTAGTGGTATTGTTTTGACTAAAGATGGGTATATATTGACAAATGAACATGTTGTAAGAAATGCTTCTACTATTCAAGTTATTTTAGTAAATGGTAAAACATTTAGTGCTGTTATATGTGGAACTTCAGCTTCAAAAGATTTAGCTGTAATTAAAGTAAAGGCAAGTAATTTACCAGTGCCTAAATTTGGTGATTCTTCTAAATTGGAGCTTGGTCAAACTGCAATAGCTATTGGAAATCCTCTACAATTTCAATGGACTGTTACTGTTGGTTGTATAAGTGCTTTAAATAGGGATATCCAAAGAAAAGATTTGACTTATAGGAATATGATTCAAACTGATACAGCTATAAATAGTGGTTCTTCTGGTGGTGCTTTGATAAATTTAAGTGGAGAAGTAATAGGTGTTAATACTGTTGTGTATAGAGCTAAAAATGCTCAGGGGTTAAGTTTTGCTATTCCAATAAATACTGCTATTGAAGCTTCGAAATATTTGAGGAAAGGTGAAATTCAAAATTCACCTAAGCCTTGGATTGGTATAGGTGTAAAGACTATAACAAAAGAAATAGCTGAAAATTATGATTTGCCTGTTAGAAATGGTGTTTATGTAGAAACAGTAATTGACTATGGACCAGCAAGAAAAGCAGGTATTGAACAAGGATGTTTGATAACAAATTTTAATGGTCAGCGTATTTTATCTACAGATGACTTTGGAGCTATGTTAAATGGTTGTGTTCCTGGACAGTCAATAGAATTAACAGTTTGGAAACATGGCAAAAAAACTACTATGAATGTATTGGTTGAACATAAATCATATTAATTATGTATAGACAAAAAATAGAATCAATATTAAAAGAAGCTATAAAAGCAACATTTCCTGAGAAAGATACAGAAATTTTTTTCCCAGTTCCTCTTGATATATCTTATGAGAAAGATATGGGAGATTATTCTTCATCAGTTGCAATAAAAATTGCAAATACTTGGAATATGGAGCCTACTTTTATAGCTTCTTCTATTGTTAATGCAATAGACCATATTCCTCCTTTTTGTAGAAGCATAAAAAATTCATCAAATGGTTTTATAAATATAACATTGACAAAAGATGCTATTTTTTATGCTATTATGTCTGTTATGAGAGAGAGATTTTCATATCTTCATTCGATAGGAAAAGATAAGAAATCACTTGTGATATTGGGAAATACCTCTTCTTTAATATCAATGAATTTTGATGATGGACGTAAAATTGTTTTTGGTAATTTTTTAAAAAATATATTATCATTTGCTGGTTATAAAGCTTCTTGTGAAATTGAGCAGTTTGATAGTGGTGAAACACTTTGGTTAATAGCTTCATCTGTTGAACAGAGGTATAGAGAACTTTTGGGAGATGAGCCTGCAGGTAAAAAATTTACATTTCGCGGGCAAGTAATAGTTGATATAGCTCGAAAGATAATTGAAGAATATTCTGCAGATTGGTTATTTGCTGATAGACCAGGTAGAATATCTGTAATAAAAGATGTAATTTCTAAATTTGTTTCTGAAAATATAACTTTGAAGTCTAAAGATATTGGTGTAAATTTTAGAAAAATGATTCGTTCTTCTTCTTTTGAGGGCAAGCGTGGTGTTTATGAAGAACTTTATAAAAAATTTTTAGAAGCTGGATTATTATATGAAGAGGAAATAATTCCATTAAATTATTGGGTATGTTCTCATGATGAAGATATAAAACCAACAAAAGCATCTTCAGATAAAACGGCTAAAAAACTTTCTTGGGAACAGTTTTTTAATTTATATAAATTTTGGAATTCTCCTAATAACTCTGAAGGAAAAATTAGAGATTTAAATTTTATTACAGAAAATGATAAGCTTGTTTATCCTATAAAAAAGCAGATTTGGCTAAAAAGTACATGTTTTGGAGATTTTAAAGACCGTATTTTATATTTGCCTGATAATGAGCCTTCAGAATATTTAGTAGATTTGGCTTTTATTGTTTCTAAATTGAGAGAGAATATAGATTTGTTATTATTTATAAAGTCTTCTGAAGAATCTGTTGAATTTTATAATAAATATTCAAGAGTTTTAAATTTTTTGGGATTTGATGACAAATTATTTGAAGTTGTTTCTGTGGAAAGAACAGAAATTAAAAATTTTCAAAAGCTTGGAGATCAACAGAAGGGTGAATATATTGGTTTAAATGATTTAGGAAAAAATATTACTGCAGATGAGTATTATCTGCAAAATTTAAATAAATCTCCTAAGTCAGTATTATCTTTAGATTTTAAAAATTTAAATACATATAGAGAATCTGCAGAACTTGCTATGTCACGAGTTACATCTCTTTTTAAGTCATTTAAGACACAGGGATATAAAATAGATTCAGAATATATTTTAAAGAATGTTGGAATAAATGACATGAGATTACTTGAATTAGATAAAGAATTTAATATAATTAAGCAACTAATTTTATATCCTTCCGTTGTTTGTGATGCTTTAGATAGTAGAAATAGCGGTATTTTATTTAAATTTGTATTTGAATTGGTTTCTTCTTTTAATGATTATTATAATAGTGTAAATATTCTATCTGGTGAGTCGAGGCTTCTTTATGCTCGAATTGCTATGTTGTTGGCTTTTAAGATTGTATTAAGTAGAATGTTTTCTTTATTTTTTAAAAATGCTTCCCATAAATTGTGAAGGATTTAATTTTGAAAAACATAATTATAATTTTAATTTATATTTTTAGAAAGGATTGTTTATGGGAATAAAAACTTTTAAAGAAAGAGTACCTGTTATTCTTTTAACTGCTTCTTATAGAATAGAAGGGGATATGCATGTTGTTCCAGGTGGCAGAATGCTTGATGAAATAAATAAAGAAAGAGATTTTATACCTGTCACTAATGCTACTGTTTATGAGTTAAATGGAGATACTCCACTTGATTCTTTGGATTTTATAACTATTAATAAAAATCAAATAGTTATGGTTGCTCCTTCTGTAACAATTTAGAAAGGATATTTAATTTATATGCCTAGTGTAAGATATTTGGGACATAGTTCTTTTTATATTTCCTCTACTAAAGGTACTTCTATTGTAACAGATCCTTTTGGAAAAACTATGCCTTATACTTTTCCTATGGTTTCAGCAGATATTATTTTGCAAAGTCATGAACATGCTGATCATAATGCCTATTGGAGAGTTGGAGGAAATCCATTAGTTTTAAAAAGAACAAGTGATTATATTGTTGAATTTGAGCAGACAATTAAGAGAACAGATGAAACCCTTGTTTTTAAGGGATTTCCAACTTATCATGATAAATTTATTGGAAAGAAAAAAGGACCTAATACTATTTTTATGTGGTATATGGATGGTTTAAAATTTTGTTTTCTTGGTGATTTAGGTCATGTTTTAACAGGAAAAGAAATTGAGTGGTTAGGTGAGATAGATGTTTTGTTCTGCCCAGTAGGAGGTGGTACTGTCCTGACATCTTCTGATGCTGTTCTTGTCATTAACCAATTAAAAGCTAAAATAATATTTCCAATGCACTATAAAACGAAATTGACAGAATATATATCTTGGCTTGAAGAACCTATAGAGAATTTTACGAGTAAAATGACTAATGTCGAGAATCTTTATGCTTTGGCAACACAAGTTGATTGTAATAATCTTCCAAAGTCACCTGTTGTAAAGATTCTTGAAATGGGTTAGTATATTATATTTTTATTATGATACAAAAAAGAGATGTAATTTTTTTTACATCTCTTTTTTGTATTTAACTATTTAGGGAGTGTTGGAAAACTCTATTTTAGTATGTTTAATTTGTTAATTTTCTACCTACGCCAATGCCAATTTTTGGATATAAGATGTTCACTAGACCATTTTTTCCTCTTCAAAAATACTAAATTATAATAACAGCCATTCGTTATTTAAGTGCAATCTGCAAGAAACTACTACAGAAAAATGGATATCGTTCACTATCTTATATCGCACAAAATTGGCTAATTGGTAGTTTACCAACAGGCTCTAATAATCTGTAGATCTTTTTTGAGTAAATCCACCTGATTCTGATGTACTCGATGAGCTACTTGATGAACTGCTTGGTGGAGTATAACTTGATGAAGTACCAGATGAACTACTTGATGGTCTGCTTGGAGGAGTATAACTCGATGAACCAGCTGAGTAATTAGACGGTCTACTTGGTGGTGTATAACTCGATGAACCAGAAGAGTAGTTAGAACTGCTCGGTGGCGTATAATTTGATGAACCAGACGAATAATTTGATGAATTATTCGTTGATGAAGGTTTAGCTTTTGGTGTTACTTCTGTTTTTGGATTTGGATTTGCCATTTTAATTTTTATTATTTCATAAGGTTGTTGAGGATTCGTTTTTGGAATTTTGTATATGACACTTACCTCTGCACCTACTTTTAATCCTTCAGGAAGTGGTTCTTCTCCTTGTTTTAGTTTTACATATTTGCCATCTACAAGTGATTTTAATATGAGAGTCTTTGTATTACCATCTTTAACAATTTGAGATATTTTACCAGATGAACTCTGTTCAACATATGTTATAACAGGTTTTTCTTCTTTCTTTGGTTCTATTTTTGATGTTTCATTTTCTTGTTTTAATTTTAGTTGTTTTTCTGGAGTTGGAAATATGTGAGCTTTTGCCCAATTATATCCATAATATCCACCCACACCAAAAATTGCTAAAATTAAGATTGTCCATATAAAACATCCCCACTTAACAGGTTTTTTCTCTTTTTCTGATTGTGCTTCTTCTTTTTTAGGGGCAGATAGTTTGTTTGCGAGTTCAGGATTTTTTTGAGTTAAAAATTGTGAAATATCTGACTGATTTAGCCTTCTTGTTGTATCCTGTGCAGCTATTTCTTCTATATTTTTTCTTAGAGAACCATCAGATTTTACTCCATCTGCGATTCCATTTGAACCAAGTAATTTTTCTGTCTGTAGAGGAACTGAAGTGGAATCAAATCTATTTTTTATTTCAGATTTTCTTTGATAATTTTCTTCGTCTCTATTATCATTTTGTGTATTTCTTCTCTTATTGTAAACTTGTCGAGGAAGATATATATTTGAATCTTCTTCTTCCTGTTCTTCTTCCTCTTGGGAAAAATCAGGAAATTCATATTCTGGTTTTATTTCTTCTTGGTATGGTGAAATTGTTGGTTTTAAAAGAGGGAAATCTCCACTCATTCCATTTTGTTTTAGATATTCAATTATTTCTTCAACATTTTGGAATCTGTCTGCAGGTTTTAATTGAACCATTTTTTCAATCATTATTTGTATTGCATTCCCTGCAGTTGGATTTACATCTTTTACAGGATCGAGCCTTCCACCACTTAAAATTCTGTCAACTGAATCTGGTAATATCTGACCTGTGAGAAGATAATATATCGTTACTCCAAAGGCATATATATCTGAGCGTTTGTCTGTTCCACCAGCTCCATATTGTTCAGGAGGGGCAAAACCACTTGAACCAGAACCTTTTATTTTGGCCATGGTCCGACTTGCATTGCCTTGTTCAAAAACTTTTGCTATTCCGAAATCAATTATTTTTATTTTTCCGTCTTTATTTAACATTATATTAGACGGTTTTAAATCTCTCAAAATAACAGGTTCAGGTAGATTGTGTAAATATTTTAGAATATCAGTTATTTGCCATACTATTCCCAGTACTTGATTTTGAGTCAAAAGGGCAGGAGAATTGACTACAAAATCTTCAAGTGTGTCTCCTGCAACATATTCCATTGCAAGGTAATGTTTGCCATCTGCTTCGAATGTTTCAAGAACATAAGGAACACCAGGGTGATTGAGTTTACTCAAGGTTATAGCTTCATTCATAAATTGAGCTGTAATCTTATCTTTTGATTCTGGATCTAAATACTGGTCTTGCATTTCTTTTAAAGCACATTCTTTATTGTGGACTAAAGAATAAGCTTTAAATACAAATGCCATTCCACCTTTGCCTATTTTTTGGAGAATTTTATATTTTCCGCAAAGAGTCATGCCAGGTTGTAGAGTACTCTGCATTAAAAATCACTCTCCTTAACTTTTAATTTTCTTTTTCTTCGTTTTGTTTTTCAAATGTTGAATTTACATGTTTAGAATTATCTGAGTTACAACAAATGCATTTTTTTGTTGAGGCATCAATAGCTTCTCCGCAATCTTTACAAGTCCAACGTTTTTCCATCAATGAATACCATTTTTCAGCTCCTAAATTTTTGTATTCATCGAGTTGTTTTAAAAGTGTCCCAGCATAAAGGTCTGACATATCTTTTATTCTCTTACAAGTTTTTAATTCTTCACACGAAGAACAATTTTCATGTCCCTTACCTGTTACACATTTTCTTAAATTACATCTAAATGCCCAAGAATGCCTATCTTTTATAGAGTCTTTACATCCAGGACATTGTATGTCATTTATGCTTATAGTCTTACCCATTTGAGATGATAAGGAAGAAGATAATTTTTTTTGGTATTCTATTCCTTTTTTTTGTGCTGTCATAATAGGACAAGAACCACAATAATTTCCACAAGCTCCAATATATGATTTATTCAAAATAAATTCTCCTCTAATAATCTTTTTTTTAGAAATTCTTTTGATTTTGTAAATAATCCTCTAAAGGAAGAAACTTATAAAATATAGAAGAATATTATTTCAAAAAATATAAAATTTATTAACATAATATGTAGAATTTAGGCACTATACATTGATTTTGTGCCATTTGGAGGTTATTTTATGAATTTGCTTGCTACTGTAAGCCCTCTTGAAGATGTAAAAGCTGAAATGCTTTTAGTTACAGTATTTCAGGGCGAAAAAGAACTTACAGGTCGTCTTTCATGGCTTGACAGAATTTTAGGTGGACAGATTGGAAGACTTCTTTCCACAGGTGAAGTGAGAGGACAATATAAAGAGTTTTCAACTCTTCATGTAACTGGAATAGGTGCCAAAAGAGTTCTTTTAATTGGTCTTGGTAAAAAAGAAGATTTGAATTTAGATAAAATACGTAGTGTTGTTGCAATAGCTGCAAGAAATTGTCGCAGAATACATGCAAAATCTCTTGCCGTTGATAGTTTTACAACTTATGGAATAGGTCCAAGAGAAAGTGCAAAAGCTATTGCTGAAGGTGTTGTTCTTGGTCTTTATAAATTTACAAAATATATGAGTGAAAAAACTGCAGAAAAATATAAAGACAAAATAGAAGAATTGACAATTGCTGATAGTTCTTCTGAGAATATTGAAGAATTGAGAGCAGGATTTGCAGAAGGTTATACTGTGGCTTGTAATACAAATTTTGTGAGAGATCTTGTAAATGAGCCTGCAAGTTATATGACACCAGAAATGTTTGTTGAAACTGCTTGTCAAAAAATGAAAGATTTAAATGTTAGAATAAATATTTTAGATGAAAATGATATTTTAAAAGAAGGTATGGGAGCATTTTATGCTGTTGGTAGATCGGCAAATTGTGCTCCACCTCGCATGCTTGAAATTGCTTATGAAGGAAATCCTGGTGGTCCTTGGATTGGACTTGTTGGAAAAGGGATAACATTTGATTCAGGTGGTTATGATTTAAAGCCTCCAAGTTCTATGGAAAGAATGCACTGTGATATGGGTGGAGCTGGTGCAGTTCTCGGAGCTATAAAGAGTATTGCTGAACTCGGTGTTAAAGTAAATTGTCGTGCTGTTATGCCACTTGCAGAAAACATGGTTGCAGGTAACTCTTATAAGCCTGGTGATATTGTAAAATCACTTGAAGGAAAAACTATTGAAATAATAAGTACAGATGCAGAAGGAAGACTTCTTCTTGCTGATGCACTAACTTGGATACGTAAAAAGGGTATAGAATATTTAATTGACATAGCTACTTTGACAGGTGCTGTTGTAATAGCACTTGGAAATCAGCTTTCTGGTATTATGGGAACAGATCCTACTTTGGTAAATGCAATCAAAGAAGCAGGGGAAAAATGTGGCGAAAGAGTTTGGGAATTACCTTTGTATAAAGAATTTGCAATGCAGATTCGCAGCGATGTAGCAGATCTACAAAATAGTGGTGGAAGAGGAGCAGGGACAATTACAGCTGGAATGTTCCTAAAAGAATTTGTTGGTGAAACAAAATGGGCTCATATAGATATAGCTGGAACATCTACAACAAATGTTTCAATTCATCAGTATATTAAAAATCCCTATGTACCTAAAGAGGGAGCAACTGCTGTTGGTGTTAGACTTCTCTATCAATACCTTGCAGATTTTGCAAATTCTGATTCTAAACTTTCTTAATATTGAAAGGAGTAAATATGCAAAAATATTTTTCTGCATTTATTGCTTTTGTCGCAATTTCCTTCATGCCAGCATTTGCTGAAGATGTAAAAATATCGAGGGATGATTTTGGAGTTCCTCATATTTACTCTGAATCAGATGAAGGGGCTTTTTATGGTCAAGGATATGCACAAGCATGTGATAGACTGTTTCAACTTGAAATGGTTAGATTATCATCTTCGGGAAAGATGAGTGAAGTTCTTGGAAAAGGTTATATTGATTATGACAAGATGTATCTTCGTTATTTCCCGATTGATGATGAGTTGACTACACTTGTTAAATCATTTCCAGAATCTCAGAGAACTAAATTTAAAGCATTTGCTGATGGAATAAATGCAAGAATTGATGAAGTTGTTTCTATGGGAAAAGTTCCAGAAGAATTTGCTAAATATGGAATCGAACCTGTAAAGTGGACGGAAGCAGATGTTTTTAAAGTTTGCTTTGCACGTTATAGATATATTTATGATGGAGCAGAAGAACTTACAAATTTAAGATTTCTTCAAAAACTTGTTGAAAATTATGGGCAAATAGACGGAAAGTTGATTTTTGATAGTATTTTAAAATTGAATGATCAAACAGCATCTTCTATTGTATCTGATATAAATCCATTTATGGCAGAAAAAGTTATAGCAGATAATAAAAAAGATATTGAGGCTTCAAAGGAACTTGCTAAAAAATTTGGTGTTCCTTATGGTGTTGGAAGTTATGCAGTTGTTCTTTCTGCTTCAAAAAGTGCTACTGGAAATTCTATGCTTTTGTCTGGTCCACAGTATGGATTTAGTGATCCATCTTTATTTTATGAATGTTCTCTTCATTCAAAGGATATACATTGCTATGGAATCCAGACAGTAGGTCTTCCTGGTCTTTCTATTGCACAAAATAAATATGGAGCTTGGACAGTTACAGGTGGAAGTGATAATCAGATTGACTATTATATAGAAATGTTGAATCCTTCTAATAATACACAATACAGAAGTGATGATGTGTGGAAAGATATGACTATAAAGTCATATAAAATAAATGTAAAGAATTCAGAACCTGTGGATTTTGATATAGTATCGACAAATAATGGATTTGTTGTTTCTACAGAACTTTCAGATCCTAAAAATCCTATGGCTTATGTAAAAAGTGTAGCTGTAACGCCTGAAGAAATAGCATCTTCTTGGATGAATACTTATAATGCAATGAAGAGTTATTCAACAGATTCTTTTGTAAAGGCATTTAAAACTTATCCTATTTCATCAAATATATTTTATATCAATCAAAAGAATCCACCTGTTTTTATGCATACAGGAAAATACCCACTTCGTGCTGAAGGCGTTGATTCGAGATTGCCTCAAAGAGGAATGGATACAGGGAATAAGAAGGAATTTTTGAGCTATGATAAGATTCCTATTTATCGTAATACATCGAGAGGATTTTATGCAGATTGGAATTCAAAGCCATCTTTGACTTGGGATAATGGAGAAAAAACTTACATATGGGGTTCTCAGAACAGAGTAAACCATGTCAGAAGTTATGTCGATGTTCAAAAGAAATTTACTTTTGGTGATCTTGATGCAATAGATTACAAAATAGCTTATATGGACATATATGCAAATGAAATAAAGCCTTTATTGATTGAAAAATTGTCAAAATCTCAAGATTCAAATGTGGTGAAAGCTGTTGAATACCTCAAAGATTGGGATGGATATAAAATAGCAAGTGCAAATGGATATTATGAGAAACCTGCAATTCCTATTTTCCATAGATGGATGAATGAATTTGCAAAATTGTTGTGTCCTGAAATAGATGGAAAATATATGGAATATGCAGTAAATGAATATGGTGCTCCTTTTATTTTCAATGTGCTAAGTGGAGCTTCACTTCCATATGATTTTTTAAAGGGAAGGTCTATTGAAGATGTTTCTGAAGAGGCAATGAAGAATACGATATACTCCCTTTCAAATTCAAATGGTTATGATATGTCTCAATGGAGAGAAAAGGCTGAAGTTTCGACTTATGTTCCACCAGTTCCACAATCTTCTGAAGATATGTCTTTGCCTTCAGGTGAACAAATTTACTGTGGAAACAGGGCAAGTACAATAATGATGTGGGAAGTAAATCGTTTTTGGGTTAAAGGTGTTAGTGTATTGACACCAGGAGAAGGTGCTTATGTTGGAAATGATTCAAAGCCATCTCACAAAGATGATCAAAAAGAACTTTACAACATAAGAAGATATAAAACAGTTCTTTTCTATGATGAAGATATTAGACATAAAGAAGAGAGTTCTAATACATTGAAGTATACAAGACCTAAAAAATAATAGTTTGTAAAATAGTAAAAAGGTGTATGATTTTTTCATACACCTTTTTTATGTCTTTCACTTTCTTGAATCTATTCCCCAAATAAACTTGTGTATTTGTACATTTAATCTAACATTTAGTTTATCTTCGACGATCCAATCTGCCAATTCATTTAAAGGAAGTGATTCAAATACAGCAGAAAATAATATCTTACATCGAGATGTTAAATTGAATTTTTGAACAAATTCTTTGGCCCATAGATAATCTTTTCTATCCATTAATACAAATTTTATTTGGTCATGAGGTCTGATTATTTCGATATTTTCTTTTGACATCTTGTCATTCATTCCACTTGCAGGACTTTTTATGTCAACTATACTTATTACATCTTTTGGAACATTTTTTATTGAAATGCTTCCATTTGTTTCAAGTAATACTGTATAGCCTAAATCTATAAGTTTTTCCATTAATTCAATACTATTTTTTTGGAGAAGTGGTTCGCCACCTGTAATTTCTACTATTTTATTGCCATATTCTTTTACTTTTTTGATAATTGTATCTTGTGAAATTTCTACTCCTTTTTCATGTGAATACAATGTATCACAGTATTTACATTTTAGATTACAGCCACTTAGCCTTATAAATGTGCATGGCTCACCTTGATATGTTGATTCTCCCTGAATACTTGGGAATATTTCTATTATATTTAAATTCTTTTGATTGGACATGATTTTTATGGATGATATTTTAAAAAGATTAGAAAAATTAGAAAATATTACTTCTTTTGAATATTTTACTGGAATAGGTTTTGACAGTCATAAATTTGATCCTTCTAAAATGGGAATTGTTCTTGGTGGAGTTAATATTCCTTATGAAAAAGGTTTTTATGCTCATTCTGATGGAGATGTTTTTTTTCATGCTGTTATTGATTCTCTTTTAGGTGCAAGTGCTATGGGAGACATCGGAACTCTTTTCCCTGATACAGACCCAGATTATAAGGGAATATCAAGTGCATTTCTTTTGGAAGATGTAGTAAAAAGATTGAATTTAAAGGGGTTTCAAATAGTTAATATTGATACTATTATAATTGCTGAAGAACCAAAATTATATAAATATAAAAGAGAAATAGCACAAAATACAGCCTTGATATGTGAAATTGATGAAAATCATATTGGAGTTAAAGCAAAGACAAATGAAAAAATGGGATTTTTGGGAAGAGGTGAGGGAATAGCCGTCATGTCCTCTGCCTTGTTAAAAAAGATTATCTAACTTATTCCGTCCGTCTTCCGTCCCTCATTGTTAATTTGGCAGTTAAATAATTTTCAAAAATAGGCATTATTTAACAAGTAAACAAAGTTTTTGGAGTGTAATAAGGGAACGATTTCAATTTTCTGTAGTAGTTTCTATAAAAGATGCACTTAGAAAAAGAATGGCTGTTTTTAGAATTTAGATATAAACTTTGGGGTAAAATTGTTTAGTGAGTCTATTACACTCCTAAGATTTGCAAATTAGTCATAAGTAGAAAGAAATATCAGCAATTAACACTAAATAAAATAAATGTTGCTTTGCTATGAAAAAGCGAACGACATCATGAGCTTGCGAGTGTTTAGAGTGAGCTTTTTCAAACAAAGTAACATTCGGCACAAAATAAAAAATAGGCAGAAAACTAATAATTTAAATATACAAAAATAGAGTTTACCAACACTCCATAATAAAATTTTTCCAAGCTTCTTTATTGTCAATGTCAAAAAAAATATCATCTGATTCAACTTCAATTTCTTTTACAAATTTTGGATTATTTTTAATGACAATACTTCCGCCTTTATCTGCTTTTAAT